>DPSB01000604.1 GCA_003537495.1 Cytophagales bacterium
TGATGACGGCCACTATTGCCGGTGCCATTTTCTAACGTGTAATTTACAATGTTCACCAAAGTAATTAATATAATTCTTGCCCTGCTGTTTGTATCCTTTGTATCCGTTCAGTTCGATGATCCTGATCCGTTGCTTTGGGTGTTGATCTACACCAACATGGTGGTGATCTGTGCGTGGTCTGCATTTCGCTTGCCTAACCGATATTGGATCTGGCTCACTGGCATAGGCTACTTGATTTACGCTATCATTTTATTTCCGGGTGCGATGGATTGGTTTAAATCGCCCGACCGCTCGCTGTTGTTTGATGACCTGGCTAAAATGCAGTATCCTTATATCGAAGAGACACGAGAATTTTTGGGTTTAGTAATTAGCCTGTTAGTATTGGCGTGGCAGGAGTGGCGGAGGAAAGCGTAGCGATCAATTCTTGGTTACACGCTGCAAGATATCATTCATCATTTCAATCTGAATTCTTTGTACTTCCATTAATTCCTGTTGCTGGTGCATAATCAGATGATCAACCTTTTCGTGAAGCGTTCTTATTTCCAGTTCCGATTTGAGGTTAATCATGTAATCCTTGCGGGCGCGATCGCGATCTTTTTCCTCTTGCCTGTTTTGACTCATCATAATAACCGGAGCTTGTAAAGCAGCTATACAGGAGAGTATCAGGTTTAACAGAATAAACGGGTAAGGATCAAACCCTTTGTTAGTGAACCAGAATACGTTAATGCAAATCCAAACTAACAAAAAAGAAAAGAACGAGATAATAAAAGTCCAGCTTCCTCCAAATGACGCCACCTTGTCAGCCACTTGTTGACCAATGGTAAGACTTACGTTATCATCTTCGTCAATCTTATCCGATAATGTCTCCTTATTATTTATAGAGTTTAATACAGTTTTTTCAAGGTCAGTTAGTTCACCAATTTGATTTACCAGATAATCCGATATGTATTTTTCGCGAATCAGATTCAATTCACTAAAAGCGAGACAGTGTTCGTTGGTAAAATTGGGGTATTCTTTTTGGATAAAACTCAGAAGTGATTTTCTTAAAGTATGGCCCGAAACTTTTTCGGATGCCGGAAATTCTTTGTTGGAAAGATCACTTTTGAAAGTAGTCATGGAGGCTAAAATGGCATAGTTAACAAATTTTCCTGTGCTTGGCACAAACACAGTATTCCCTAGCCATTAAAGGCTTATTTTCTGCTAAAATTCGCACTTTTTTATTACCTAAATTGGCAGCTTGTAGGCGAATTGAATTACCTTTAAGCAGTATGAAAAAAGTGTGCATTGTCCTTCTCACGCTAGGTGTTCTGGCCTGCCAGGCTCCCAAAGAAAAAATTCCCGAACCCATGTTAGAAAAACAAGTTACCAAACCGGTTATCTATCAAATGATGACCCGCCTCTTTGGCAATAAATCAACTACCAATAAAAGTTACGGAACACTTCAGGAAAATGGTGTAGGCAAGTTTGCCGACATTAACGAAACCGCCTTGCTAGCTATTAAAGAGTTAGGTGTTACCCATGTTTGGTACACCGGTGTAATTGAACATGCCTTGCTCACAGATTACACCCAATATGGAATAGCATTGGATGATGCCGATGTGGTGAAAGGCCGGGCCGGTTCGCCTTATGCCATCAAGGATTATTACGACATCAATCCCGATCTGGCAACAGATGTAAATAACCGAATGGCAGAGTTTGAGGCATTGGTAACACGCACACATGCGACCGGTATGAAAGTAATCATCGACTTTGTACCCAATCACGTAGCGCGTGCCTACAAAAGCGATGCAAAACCGGCAGGTGTAAAAGATCTAGGTGAAGAAGATGATACTTCAGTTTCATTTAAAGCTTCCAACAACTTTTATTATTTACCGGGCCAGACCTTTCAACCGCCCGCACGCTACAATCCATTAGCACAGGAGAAAGCAACATCAGAAGATAAAAAGTTTTCAGAAAATCCCGCCAAGGTTACGGGTAATGATCAGTTCACAGCCACGCCTGGCATAAACGAATGGTTTGAAACCATTAAGCTCAACTACGGAGTAGATATTCAAAATAATCGTAACAAATATTTTGATCCGATACCCAATACGTGGGTGAAGATGAAAGACATTCTGGTGTATTGGGCACAAAATGGTGTAGATGGCTTTCGGTGCGATATGGCTGAAATGGTGCCGGTTGAATTCTGGCAGTGGGCTGTACCCCAAGTAAAGGCTGCGGCTCCGCATGTTATCTTCATTGCCGAAATTTATAATCCACAGGAATATCGCAACTACATTCACAACGGTAAGTTCGATTTACTTTACGATAAAGTGCAGTTGTACGACACTTTACGCAACCTTACCAATGGACATGGTAACACCAATTACATTACGGGTATTCAACAATGGTTAGCTGATATTAATCCCCACATGTTACACTTCCTCGAAAATCATGATGAGCAACGCATCGCTTCACGCGATTTTGCAGGCGATCCCTGGAAGGCAGTTCCGGCTATGGTAATCAGCGCTACAATTGATAAAGCTCCGGTAATGATTTACTTCGGGCAGGAGGTAGGCGAGCCCGGTTCGGGTGCTGAGGGTTTTGGTGGCGAAGATGGTCGCACAACTATTTTTGATTATTGGGGTGTGCCCGAACACCAGAAGTGGATGAACGAGGGCAAGTTTGATGGCGGTAAACTAAGCGACAATCAAAAAGGGTTGCGCCAGTTTTATGCTGATATTTTAAAATTCTCTTCAACTAATCCTGCTATTGTACAAGGTGCTTATTATGACTTAACCGTTTTTAATCAACAACAAGGTAATATTCCACATCTGGTGCATGTGTTTGCGCGCGTGCAAGGCGAAGAACGATTGGTGATTGTGTCCGGCTTTAACGATAAGCCACTTCGGGTAAAAATAAAACTTAGCGATGAGGTGCTGCAGGCTTTTGGCTGGAAGCAAGAGCAAGATTATGTTGGCCGCGATTTGTTGCGCAGCGGAATGGATATTGGTTTGAGTAAAGACGGAACGTTTGAAGTTGATGTGCCGCCTTATGTATCGTACATTTTTAAAATCAAAAACTGATGAAAAAGGTAATAGCAGTTTTATTGGTTGGTCTGGTCGGCAGTTGCCAACCGACTCCCGAAGTTGTTACCAAATGGCCACACGGTGTTAACTACGAAATCTTTGTGCGCTCGTTTGCCGATAGTAATGGCGATGGCATTGGTGATTTCAACGGAGTAACCAATAAACTCGATTACCTGAAGGAGCTTGGTGTAGGCGGCATCTGGCTTATGCCGATAATGCCTTCGCCCACTTATCATAAATATGATGTAGCCGATTATAAAGCCGTTGATCCTGAATATGGAACCGCAGAAGATTTTAAGAAGCTTGTTGCCGAAGCACACAAACGCGGCATCCGCATTCTGGTTGACTTAATTTTGAATCATTCCGGCTCTGGCCATCCCTGGTTTCAGGAAGCGATTAAAGGCAAAGATAATCCGTACCGAGATTATTATGTGTGGGCAAAAAAAGATTCTATTCGCAATCAGCTTTCAAAAAAAACAACATCACTGGATTCTGATAACATTACTCAATGGCATGCCGTGAATGGCGATACGTTAAGTGAGCATTATTACGGATTTTTTTGGGGCGGTATGCCCGACATGAATTTTGATAACCCGAAAGTAAGGCAAGAATTTGTGGACATTGGAAAGTATTGGCTGGAGGAAATGCAAGTAGATGGTTTTAGGTTAGATGCAGCCAAACATATTTATCCAACCGATCGGGCTGAAGATAATCATGCCTTCTGGGTTTGGTTCCGTGAAGAGATGCAAAAGATAAAACCCGATGTTTATTTGGTAGGCGAGGTGTGGAGCAGCGCACCGGAAGTTGCGCCTTACCTGAAGGGATTACCAGCACTATTTAATTTTGATATGGGTTACGCCATTACTGCGGTTGTACGGGCAGGACAAGATACAATTCAACTGATTGATAAGTATAAATCAATAAACGACTTCTATCTTAAAACTACCAGCGATTATATTGATGCAACTTTTCTGAAGAATCATGATCAGAATAGAATCTTAAGCGAGTTAGGTGGCGATCAGCAAAAAGCCAGAGTGGCCGCAGCAATACTGCTTACATTACCGGGTACCCCTTATATCTACTATGGCGAAGAAATTGGAATGCTCGGCACAAAGCCGGATGAGTTTATTCGCGAACCGTTTTTATGGAGCACTGCAAATGATCCAATTCAGACCAAGTGGGAAGAGCCACGCTATAGTAATCTGCAAACTGTAAAACCGTTGGCCGATCAACAGGCTGATCCTAACTCGCTGTTTAATTTTTATAAAAAATTTATTACTTATCGTAATGGGAGTAAGGCATTGACTTATGGATCGCTGATCGAATCTGAATTAGCGGTTAAAGAAATTGTAGCCCTTATCCGGAAGTATGAAAATGAGGAGAGTTACTTAATTCTTCACAATATCTCTGATCAAGAAATCACTTTGAAACCGGAAGGACAATTAGAAGTGTATACTAAAGTTGATTTCGTGTCACAAGGTGAGGTGATTAGGAATGAAGAAGGTTGGGTAATACCGGCCTATACATCGGTAATATTGAAATAACATTATTAAATTATTTTGCGCGAATGTTAAGTGGAAAAAAGCGAGTACTGATTGAGAATGTTCAACCACAGGTAGATGGTGGTTTATATCCTGCCAAAAGAACTGTAGGCGAACGTGTGGATGTAACGGCTGCTATTTTTGGTGATGGTCACGATCATATACGAGGCGAAGTATTGTTTAAAAAGCAAGGCAGCAAACAGTGGTCAACAGTAGAACTGGCTACAGCCTATAATGACGAGTGGCAAGCTTCTTTTTATGTACCCGAAAAAGGAAACTATGTATTTACGGTTCAGGCCTGGATCGATCATTTCGAAACTTGGTACGATGGCTTCAAAAAGAAGGCTCTTGCCAAAGTAGATGTAACAGTCGAGTTGGCAGAAGGTGTATTGTTTTTAAAACGATTAGGTGAAACCAATTCTGCACTACTCGCTACAGCCCGCAAACTGGAAGATAAGAATCAGGCAAATGCTATCGCGTTTGTCTTAAGTGATGAATTTGCAAAGCTGGTACACGAAAATCCTTTGCGCGATAATGAAACTAAATACGAACAGGAATTTATTGTTCAGGTTGAACATCGCAAAGCTAACTTCAGTGCTTGGTATGAGTTTTTCCCACGGTCATCTTCACTGGAATCAGGCAAAGCCGGAAATTTTAATGATTGTATAAAATTGTTACCGCGTATTGCTGCTATGGGTTTTGATGTGCTGTATTTTCCGCCCATACATCCCATTGGCAAGGTTAATCGAAAGGGAAAAAACAACAATGTAAACTCAAAGCCAGGAGAACCTGGTTCGCCCTGGGCCATAGGTAGTGATGAAGGTGGACATAAATCTATTTTGCCGGCACTTGGCACGTTGGAAGATTTTAAGAAGTTGGTAGGAGAGGCTCATAAACTCGGTATCGACATCGCTATGGATATTGCATTTCAATGCGCACCCGATCATCCGTACGTAANNCAAGATCTTCTTCACTCGAATCCGGTAAGGCCGGAAACTTTAACGATTGTATAAAATTGCTACCACGCATTGCAGCAATGGGCTTTGATGTATTGTATTTCCCACCTATACATCCCATTGGTAAAATTAATCGTAAAGGAAAAAACAATAATGTAAAGTCTCAACCCGGAGAACCCGGTTCTCCCTGGGCTATTGGTAGCGATGAAGGCGGCCATAAAGCAATCTTGCCGGCTTTGGGTACACTCGAAGATTTTAAGAAATTAGTAGGTGATGCACGTAAACTCGGTATCGACATTGCCATGGATATTGCCTTTCAATGTGCACCTGATCATCCGTATGTAAAAGATCATCCGGATTGGTTTAAACAACGGCCCGATGGTTCGATACAATACGCTGAAAATCCACCAAAAAAATATCAGGATATATATCCTTTCAATTTCGAGTCGGATGATTGGAAAAATTTATGGGAAGAGTTAAAGTCTGTGTTCATCTATTGGATTGAGCAAGGCGTAACCATATTCAGAATTGATAATCCACACACTAAGCCTATACCATTTTGGCAATGGGTAATAGCAGAAGTTCAGAAAGTTCATCCAGATATTATTTTCTTATCGGAAGCATTTACCCGTCCGAAGATTATGGCTTCGCTAGGTAAAGTTGGATTTACACAATCGTACACCTATTTCACCTGGCGGGTATCGAAACAAGAAATAACCGAGTACATGAATGAATTGGTATTCGGTCAATCCAGAAATTATTTCAGACCAAACTTCTGGCCCAACACACCTGATATTCTACCGTATCATTTACAAAATCAAGGCGAGAATATTTTTATTCTCCGCTATGCATTGGCCGCAACGCTGTCATCCAATTACGGTGTGTATGGTCCACCTTACGAGTTTGGTGAGAACAATCCCATTGAAGGCAAAGAAGAATACTATAACTCAGAAAAATTCGAAGTCAAACATTACGATTGGAAGCGCACCAACCGGCTTACCGATATTATGAGTCTGTTGAATAAAGTGCGCAAAGAAAATGAAGCTTTGCAATCTACCTGGAATTTGCAATTCTGCCCGATTGAAAACAGTCAGATCATTGCCTACTTAAAAGCTACGGATGATCTTTCAAACATTATTCTGGTGGTGGTAAACCTCGATCCAAACAATACCCAACATGGCTATGTACAATTGCCAAAAGCTAAATTGAAATTATCAGATAAAATCAATGTGAAACTGCACGATCTGATAACCGATGAACAATTCACGTGGACACAGGAATGGAACTATGTTCACTTGAATCCGCATAAGATGCCGTTTCATTTATTTAAAGTAGAAATTCACGAGTCAAACATGTAGAGCATGGCAAGCAAGAACTCCGATGCATTATGGTTTAAAGATGCCGTTATATATGAGCTAAGCGTTCGGGCATTTAACGATAGCAATGCTGATGGCATTGGCGATTTTCAAGGCTTGGTTCAGCGATTAGATTACCTGGAAGACCTGGGTATTAATACAATCTGGCTATTACCTTTCTTTCCATCACCACTTAAAGATGATGGTTACGATGTTACTGAATACTGCGACATACATCCGGATTACGGTACGTTATCCGACTTCAAACTTTTTTTGAAAGAGGCACATCGCAGAAACATAAGGGTGATTACAGAGTTGGTGCTGAATCATACTTCCGATCAACATCCATGGTTTCAAAAGTCGCGGAAAGCCCGTTCCGGCTCGCGCTATAAAGATTATTATGTGTGGAGCGATAATGCAGACAAGTACAAAGACGCCCGTATTATGTTTGCCGATGAAGAATCATCCAACTGGTCTTGGGATAACGAAGCCAAGATGTACTATTGGCATCGGTATTATCGCCATCAGCCCGAACTGAATTTCGAAAACTCTGAAGTACAACTTGAAATCATCAAGGTGGTTGATTTCTGGATGAAGATGGGTGTAGATGGATTTCGTTTAGCCAATGTGCCTTTCTTGTTTGAAGAAGAAGGAACCAGTTGTGAGAACCTGCCACAAACGCATGCCTTCTTAAAACGCCTTCGCGCACACATTGATAAGCATTACGACAACCGTGTATTGCTGGCCGAAGCCAACATGTGGCCCGAAGATGCTGCGCAATACTTTGGGCAAGGCGATGAGTGCCACATGAATTTCCATTATCCGTTAATGCCCCGGTTATATCTTGGTATTCGCACGGAAGATACCTACCCAATAATTGATATTCTGGAGCAAACACCATCCACGCCACCCAACACGCAGTGGGCTTTATTTCTTCGCAACCACGATGAGATTGGTTTGGAGATGGTAACCGAAGAGGAAAAGGATTATTTGTTTAAAGCTTACGCGACTGATCCGAATACCAAACACAACATTGGTATTCGCAGACGATTGGCACCTTTGCTGAATAATGATCGCAGAAAAATTGAATTGCTTTACGCGATCTTGTTTTCACTTCCCGGCACACCGGTGTTGTATTATGGCGATGAGATTGGTATGGGCGATAACATCTATCTGGGTGATCGGTTTGGTGTACGCACGCCCATGCAGTGGAACATGAATATCAATGCCGGATTTTCTTCAGCTAATCCGCAAAAGTTATTCTTACCAATTATTACTGACCCGATGTATCGCCACGAATCGATTAACGTGGCTACACAAGAAGAGAACCCATCTTCGTTGTTATGGTGGATTCGCAACTTGCTGTCGATGCGCAAGCGATTAGGAGTTTTTGGCAAAGGAAATCTGAAATTTATAGAAAGCAGCAACTCGAAAGTACTTTGCTTTGCGCGTTCATTCGAGAAAGAGAATATTATTGTAGTAGCTAACCTTTCGCAATTCAGCCAGGCCACCACACTTGATCTGAAGTCATTCAAAGATTGTGACATCACGGAAGTGTTTAGCCAGAACCGGTTTATGAGTGTAGGCGAGGGTGAGTACTCGATCACGGTTGGCCCTTATGGATATTTTTGGTTTCAGGCCGATCAATCTGAGAAGAAAGAACAAGGCAACAACTCGAATGAACTGTTCTTGTTTAAATCAGAACTTTCATGGGAACGTACCTTCAGTAATTACAACGATGTGCGCGTGCTAGAGCGCAAGGTGTTGCAACCATTTATGAAAAAATGTCGCTGGTTTGGCGGAAAGGCGAGAGCTATTTCCAAAATCAGTGTAAACAAAATGATTCCACTTAAGGTGGATGGCGAATCGCATTACCTGGTGATTGTGGAAGTACACTATGTGCAACGCCTCCCGGAATTGTATTTCCTGCCGATGTGCTTTATGCCATCAGATAGTATGTTCGATAAAGTAGAATACACCACGCAAAGTGTAATCTGCCGGGCCGACATACAAGGCAAAGTTGGTTTTGTGGTGGATAGTAGTTATCACAAAGGCTTCCGCGATTTTCTATTTGTAAGTATGGATCGGAAAGTTCGTGTAAAGGAGGATGAAGGTACGTTGGAATTCAACAGCAGTGTTTTTGCTAAACTGAATTCTGATAAGGTAGAGTCAAAAATTCTGAAGGCAGATTCGAGTAATACTGCCATGATTTACAACGATAAATACTTCTTCAAATTTTATCGCAAAATAGAAACGGAGATTAATCCCGATCTGGAGATTGTTCGATTCCTGTCAGAGAACACCTCTTTCCGCAATGCACCTAAGTATGCCGGTAGTGTAGAGTTTCGCGATAACGATGGAAAAATTATTGTATTCGGATTGCTGCAAGAGAAAGTAGACAATCAGGGCGATTCATGGATAATGACTATCGACTCAGTAGGTCGTTTCTACGAACGTGTTATGGCAAAGGCCAAGAAGGAGAAGTTGCCGCAATTGATAAACAAAGCTGCGATTCAATTTGAAGACGCACCGGAACTGATTCAGGAGTTTATTGGGCGTGGATTTTATGAACGTGTAGTACGGTTAGGGCAGCGCACAGCCGAAATGCATCTCGCTTTGGCCTCCGATAAAGTTAATCCTGCCTTTGCTCCGGAAACGTTTAATACCAATTATCAACGCTCGCTTTATTCTGCACTTCGCAAATTAACACGCGATCGTTTTAAGTTGCTGGAGCAATCGCTTGATAAACTGAATGATGAAACAAAAGAATTAGCTAAGAAAGTATTGTCCTTAGAAGATAAAGTGCTAGAGTGTTTTAGTGAAGTGTATCAAACAAAGATTAGTGCTCTTAAAACCCGCATTCATGGCGATTATCATTTAGGACAAGTACTGTTTACGGGTAAAGATTTTATCATTATAGACTTTGAAGGCGAACCGGGCTTTAGTTTTAGCGAACGCAGGTTAAAGAAAAGTCCGCTTAAAGATGTAGCGGGAATGATGCGTTCGTTTCACTACGCAGCTTTTGGTAAAATTTTATTGAATGAAAACTATCGCGAAAAAGATATTGAGTTTCTGGAGCAGTGGGCTGAACAGTGGCAACATTATGTAAGCCGCTTCTACCTGGGTGCGTATTTAGAACGTATGGGCTCGCGAGCTGAACTGAATGGCGAAGATGAAATCCTGATTCGTACCTATTTACTTGAGAAGGCAATTTATGAATTGGGTTATGAATTGAATGGCCGACCCGATTGGGTAAATATTCCACTGCGCGGAATTTATTATTTAATGAGTAGGTATTCGCAAGCAAAAGACGAACGCAAAAAGAAAAGCTGATGGCAAAAAAAACTAAACCTAAAGCAGAAGAGCTGGATTCGTTCAGCTTGCTTACCGACTTCGACATTCACTTGTTTAGAAGTGGCAAACACTTTAAACTTTATGAAAAACTCGGTGCGCATCTGGCCACATTCAAGAAGCAAGCCGGAACCTACTTTGCGGTGTGGGCACCAAATGCACGTAATGTTTCTGTTATTGGCAACTTCAATCAGTGGAACAGTAACGAGCATAAGCTAACACCGCGCTGGGATGAGTCAGGGATTTGGGAAGGATTCTTTCCGGGAATAGGTAAGGGCGAAGCCTATAAGTATGCTATTCATTCTAATACCGGTGAGTATTTAGAGAAGGCTGATCCGTTTGCGTTTTATGCAGAAGTTGCTCCGCGCACAGCTTCTATTGTGTGGGATCATAATTACATCTGGCGCGATAGTGTTTGGTTAAGCGATCGCAAGAAGAACGCTTCCAAGCCGAAACCATATTCAGTATATGAAGTGCATGCCGGTAGCTGGCGCAGAAAACCCGAAGATGGAAATCGTTCGTTGTCGTATAAAGAACTTGCTACCGAGTTGGTAAACTATGTAAAAGAGAATGGCTTTACACATGTAGAGTTTTTGCCAATAATGGAGCATCCGTTCTTTGGTTCTTGGGGTTATCAACTTACCGGATATTTTGCGCCAACGAGCCGTTTTGGTGAACCGCAGGATTTTATGATTCTGGTTGATGCCTTGCATGAAGCAGAGATTGGAGTAATTCTCGATTGGGTACCATCGCATTTTCCGGGCGATGCACACGGACTTTATAAATTTGATGGCACACATCTGTTTGAACATGCCGATCCCCGCAAGGGCTTTCATCCGGATTGGAGTAGCTATATCTATAATTATGGCAGGCCTGAAGTCCGATCATTCTTAATCAGTAATGCCTTGTTCTGGATAGATGTATTCCATGCCGATGGTTTACGCGTAGATGCTGTTGCTTCCATGCTTTACCTGGATTATTCCCGTAAGGAAGGCGAGTGGATACCAAACGAATATGGCGGAAATGAAAACATAGAAGCGATAAACTTTTTAAAAGAGTTTAATGAAGTGGTGTATGGCAACTTTCCTGATGTAGTAACCATTGCGGAAGAAAGTACTGCCTGGCCGGGAGTTTCTAAACCTACCTACCTCGGTGGGTTAGGGTTCGGACAAAAGTGGATGATGGGCTGGATGCACGACACCTTGCATTACTTTAAATCCGATCCGGTACATCGCAAGTATCATCAGGATGAAATTACCTTTAGCATTGTATATGCGTTTACCGAAAACTTTATGCTGCCCCTTTCGCACGATGAAGTGGTGCATGGTAAAGGTTCACTTATGGGCCGCATGCCGGGCGATGAGTGGCGAAGATTTGCAAACCTGCGTTTGATGTTTACGTATATGTTTACCCATCCGGGCACTAAGTTACTGTTTATGGGTGGCGAGTTTGGGCAGACTGCCGAGTGGAATCACGATAGTAGTTTAGATTGGCATTTGCTAGGGCATGCGCCACATCAGGGAATGCTTGCCTTAATTCGCGAGTTAAATCATCTGTACAAAACAGAACCTGCCTGTTATCAATTTCCATTTGATAATCGTGGATTTGAGTGGGTTGACTATTCCGATCGTGAAAACAGCGTAATTGTGTTTATACGCAAGTCTGATAACAAACATGAATCCATTTTGGTGGTATGTAATTTTACACCCGAGATTCGCGAACATTACCGGATAGGTGTGCCGCTGCGCGGAACGTATAAAGAAATTTTTAATTCGGATAATATGGCATTTGGTGGCAGCGGACAATTAAATCAAGGTTTGCTTTACACTTCGCCAGTTAAATATCATAATCGCGATTATTCAGTGTCCATTACGCTACCTCCATTGGGCGCTACTGTTTTAAAACTTGTTGAAGAAAAAGCTGAGTTTGATTTGGAGTAAAATTGATTTTTTAATCTTTCCTTAAATTAGTTTGATCATGTCGGGTGTAGCACCACGAAAGTACGTTTGTATTCACGGCCATTTTTATCAACCACCTCGCGAAAACGCCTGGCTGGAAGTAATCGAGTTGCAGGACTCTGCGCATCCGTACCACGACTGGAACGAGCGCATAACTGCCGAGTGTTACGAACCCAATGCCACTTCCAGAATATTAAATGAAAGTGGTGTAATCAAGAACATCGTTAACAATTACGCGCGTATAAGTTTCAACTTTGGGCCTACCTTACTTTCGTGGATGGAAGTATATGCGCCCGAAACATACGAGGCTGTACTTGAGGCCGATAAATTGAGTGCGAAAAATTTTGGTGGACATGGATCGGCAGTAGCGCAGGTGTATAATCACATTATCATGCCGTTGGCCAATCGTGCCGATAAAGAAACTCAGATTGTTTGGGGCATCCGCGATTTTGAGCATCGATTCAAACGCAAGCCTGAAGGCATGTGGTTAGCCGAAACGGCTGTAGATACCGAAACGCTTGAAGTGCTGGCCGAAAATAATATCCGGTTTACTATACTCGCACCACGACAGGCAAAAGCAGTTCGCAAAATCGGAACAACCGATTGGACGGAAGTGAATGATCGCACCATAAATACGTCCAAGGCCTATGCCTGCAACCTGCCCAGTGGCAAAAGTATTATTCTTTACTTCTATGAAGGCGACATCTCGCAAGGCATTGCTTTTAACGGTTTACTAAACGATGGCAAACGATTTGCCGATCGTTTGTTGAGTGTGATCGATGAGAGCGATCCGGAACCTCAGTTGGTACACGTAGCTACTGATGGTGAAACGTATGGTCATCATCATAAACACGGTGAAATGGCATTGGCCTATTGCCTGGATTATATCGAGAAGGGCGATCAGGCAAAGCTCACCAACTACGCACAATTTCTGGAACTCTGTCCACCACAGGATGAAGCACAGATAATTGAAAACAGTTCGTGGAGTTGTGTACATGGTGTAGAGCGTTGGCGCAGCAACTGTGGTTGTAATTCAGGCAAACCGGG
The DNA here is from genome assembly GCA_003537495.1 of Cytophagales bacterium. Lineage (GTDB taxonomy): Bacteria > Bacteroidota > Bacteroidia > Cytophagales > Cyclobacteriaceae > ELB16-189. The sequence goes on from DPSB01000604.1 coordinate 13,277, forward strand.
CTGGCACCAACTCTGGCGACAACCTTTGCGGGAATCGTTGGATTGGTTGCGCGATAAAGCAACAGAAATTTTTGAACGAGAAGGTTCAAAAGTTTTACATAACCCCTGGGCCGCCCGCAACGAATATGTTGAAGTTATACTTAATCGCACGGACGATAATGTGCGAAAATTTTTGCAAACACATGCATTGCCCGATGCTTCGGCCAATCGCATCTTACGCATTTTGGAGATACAGCGCCATGCCATGCTCATGTACACCAGCTGTGGATGGTTCTTCGATGAGATTTCCGGAATAGAAACCACACAGGTAATGCAATATGCCTGCCGCGTAATTCAGTTGGCAAACCAGATTGGTGATGTTGATCTGGAGCCAGAGTTTATGCAACGCCTGGAAAGCGCACCCAGCAATGTGAGTCAATATGAAAATGGAAGTGGTGTGTATAAGAAAGTCGTGCTTCCATCGCGAACCAACTTACAGCGTGTGGGTATTCACTATGCAGTGTCCTCTATTTTTGAAGACGAACCCGAATCACTCACTGTCTTTAATTATAATACCGCCAACGAGTCGTTCATTAAGAAAGAAGCGGGCGAACAAAAACTGGTGCTGGGTATTACGAAAGTAAAATCGGTGGTTACCCGATCGGAAAAGAAATTTGCGTTTGCGGTTATCTATCTCGGTAAACATAATATTATCGGCAACATTTCATTGGACATGGAACCCGATAAGTTTGCCAGTATGCAGTTTAGAATGGTGAAAGCTTTTGAAGAGGGTAGGTTGGGTGATGTGATTGGCTTGATGCAAATGTATTTTGGTCCAGAGAAGTACACCATCTGGCATTTGTTCCAAGATGAGAAACGTAAAATTCTGGATAAGATTTCGCAGGAAAGTATGGCTGAATTGGAGAGTTCGCTGCGCAAGAGCTACAACCGCGACTACGTGTTGATAAACGCATTGGCCAACAACGATATTCCAATTCCGAATACCTATAAAACTACGTTTGAATATATTCTGAATGCCGACCTGATTAAAACTTTTCAATCTGATAAAATCAATATTAAAGAGATGGAGCGGATTGTGGCCGAGCTTGCCCGTTGGAATTTAAAGATTGAAGATCCGCGTAAACTATCGCGCCTGGCAGGAGAGAGCATATTCAAAGAATTAAAACGCATCAGCAGCGAACGCGATAATGTAAAGCGCATTCAGCGCCTCAACAGAATGTTTCCGTTGTTGGAGAAATTTCAACTGGAACCCAACTTCCATAAGAGTCAGAATCTGTATTTTGAAATTTCGATGGAAAACAAACAAAATGGCCAGCCGGTATTGGAAGAAGCCTGGGTAGAACAATTTAATTTGTTGG
>DPSB01000012.1 GCA_003537495.1 Cytophagales bacterium
TTTCAATAGTAAGATCCAATTTTTTTTGTCGCGCCTGTATGGTAACTACAGTAGCTACTTCATCCACCAGTTCATCTAACCAAAGCGCACTTTTATCTAACACAAATTGTCCGGATTCAATGCGGCTATAATCCAGTACTTCATCTACTATATGCAGTAGATGTTCAGATGAATGCTGAATGGCTAATATAGCTTCAGCATTATTCTTTTGTGAGTTGAGCTGTTCTGAAAATCCCAGAATAGATTGCAACGGGGTGCGAATCTCATGACTCATGTTAGCCAAAAAGCGTTGCTTCACCAGACTAAGTCGCTCAGCTTCTTCTTTTGCCTGGGTTAGTTGCAGCCTGTAATAGTTACTACGCGAGAGATCAATCAGCATTAGGAAAACAAGCGCAGCAGCTATCAGAAAAAAGACGGCAATGATAATGCTGATACGCTCCACGCTTTTGTTTACCAGTGATCCGGCTTCAGAATTTTTAGTTTCAAATAATGCAAGTTCTTCTGTTTCTACTTCGCGTAGAATAGACAGCAATTGGTTAATCAGTGCAACATTGGTATTGATTAGCCGGAGTTCTCGTTGCATCATCTCCTGGGTTTGCAACCGTTGGTCTTCATCCAACCGTTTCATTATACGCTCTACTTCATCGCGGGCACCTTGTTGGCGGGCAATTGCCAACGTATCAATTTTGGTAAGCGTTTCTTCTTTTATTTCAATGCCGCCATTCAGTGTATCTTTCTTCTTACTGCCAAACAAGCGGCTGAAGAAATTTCGCTTTTCTTCGGGTATATAAGTTGTGGTGGTGGTTTTATTTTGATTGGTAGAAACCAGACTATCCAGTTGCTGGTTAACAGCCAGAATAAGTGAGAGCGAATCTAATTGTTGTGTAAACTTTTTGTTGGAAACAAATTCCGATCGCAAACGCAAATATTCCAACAAAAGATAATCGCGTTTAGCCACTACTCGTTTCATAGTCTCAAGCCGCCCCGGTTGGCGAGTGTTGTTCCAGGGCATGGCTATTAACGTATCCAGTGTGGCGGTAAGTTGTTTTGATTCTTGCAAAATGGCCCGGTACGATTTACCCGGATTTCGAATAGCATCAGCTCGTTGCTGCTGATCGAGGCGGGTAATTTGTTCAAACAAATTATTGAGCGCACGCAGTTTGTCGTTGGGTACCGTAAGTTCATCTACTTGTTCGAGTAAACTGTTAAACCCGATATAGGTTGTACCCACCGCAAGGGCAATAGCCACGCAGGCCAGCACAAAGGCTGCAATAATTTTTCCCCGTAAGGGTGATAAAAAAGATTTATCGACCAAGGCCATCCCGAAAGGTAACGACTTAAATTGGCTATTGGTATGAGATTTTAGCCAACGGTTAGAGCTTCGCTCAGTATCTTAACCCTTCGTTATGCGGGAATGTACTTCTTGAACCAGCTCTGCACCGTCATCTGGATAACACCCAGAAAGGCTTCCTTAAAAATCCCTACCGACATTTTACTTTGGCCGCGGGTACGGTCAGTAAAAATGATGGGCACTTCGCTCAGTTTAAAGCCATATTTCCAGGTAAGAAATTTCATTTCAATCTGAAAAGCGTAGCCAATAAACTTTACTTCGTCCAGCGGAATGGTTTTTAAAACTTTGCTACGATAGCACACAAACCCGGCAGTAGTATCGTGTAAAGGAATACCTGTAACAAGTTGCACATATTTGCTGGCAAAGAATGAAAGCAGCACGCGCCCCATCGGCCAGTTTACTACATTAACGCCAGTGGCATAACGCGATCCCACCGAAAGATCGCTTCCCCATTCTGAACAATTCAAATAAAGATTAATTAAATCTTTTGGATTGTGCGAAAAATCGGCATCCATCTGCAATACAAAATCATAGCCGGTTTGCAGTGCATACTTAAAGCCCTGAATGTAGGCCGTGCCTAAACCTTGCTTACCGGGCCGTTGCATCAGGTGCAGTCGCGTTTCGGTTTTGGAGTTGTAGCCTTTCTGCAAGTCTTTCACAATCTCCGCAGTGCCATCGGGCGAGTTATCATCCACAATCAGAATATCAAAATCTTTCGGAAGCGAAAACACCGTGTCGATTATCATGGTGATATTCTCCTTTTCATTATAAGTAGGTATAATGACTATCGCGTTGTTCAAAAGCCTTTTGTTTTAACCGGGCGGTTTACCCAGTATAACAAAACTAAATAAAACAGGTTTCCAAACAATCCACACGGACAAAAACGAACCGGAAATTAGGCCAATTGCTGGTTTCAGTTGGCAGAATGCCTTATCATTGAGGTCGATCGGATTCGGGCAGCCTATGAATAAATGTGTTTTTTTAGATCGCGATGGGGTGTTGAACAAAGACAATCCTTTGTACACGTATCGCGTTGAAGCGTTTGAAATTCTGCCAGGTGTAATTGAAGCCACACGGTTGTTAAAAGCGGCCGGCTTTCGTCTGATTGTGGTAACTAACCAGTCGGGTATTACGAAAGGTATTTACACACAAGAACAAATGGATGCCTGCCACCAGTACTTTCAACAGATGTCGGGCAACAGCATCGATCATTTTTATTTTAGTCCATACCATGCTTCGGTTACCGAATCGCTTTCGCGGAAGCCGGGTACACTGATGTTCGAAAAAGCCATAGCCCGATTTTCAATCGACATTGCGGCCTCGTGGATGGTAGGGGATAGAGGGCGTGATATTATTCCTGCGCGTAAGCTGGGTATAAAAACAATTCAGATTGGCGATGAAGTAGAACCCGAAAACAAAGCCGACTATCAGGTAGTGAGTTTGCTCGAAGCCGCGCACATTATTCTGAAGATCAATTAAAACTTTAATCTGAGT
>DPSB01000330.1:0-748 GCA_003537495.1 Cytophagales bacterium
TTTACTTTATTAATCTTAATGGATGCAGTGGCATCAAGTGTTGCCATAAATGTACCTTCAAAGGCATTCCACTTAAAGGAATCATTGCCATTAAAGTTTGATGCTGGTGTATAAATAAAATTCTGTAGCTGACCACCATTAACTGCAATCTCCGCTCCTGCTGTTACCGCTGTTCCATTCCACGTAAGTGAGCCATTTAATGGGAGCGAAATTACTTTAATGTACACGATAGCACTTCCTGAAAAACTTTCAAAATTATCATCAAAGGTGTTGTAGGTAAAAGTTAAAGGCTGATCTTCCAATGTTTCGATTTCGAAGTTTGTAAGTGTAGGAGGAAAGTTAGGTGTTACTGTTAGCGTGCCTTGCTGGTAGGTAAAGCTATAGTTGTTATCAACACCACCACTAACGGTGATCGGATAGCCGCCTACTGCCGATGCCTGTGTAGCTGTAGTTACCGCAACCGGAGCTGTATCTATTACCGTTGCATTCTCGGCATTGACAAAACCAGTATAGGTAATGGTAAACTCTGGGTTAGGTGTTCCAAATAAGCGTGATTGATTATTGGCTGTAGCGGTAAGATTTGCCTTTGTTACAGACAAAGCTCCGGCCACATACGAAAAGTTGTAGTTGTTATCTACCCCGCCTGCTACGGTAATGGGATATGATCCAACACTATAAGTTGCATTAGCGGCTGTATTGGCTAGCGGTTTTGTATCTAAAACAGTTTCATTCTCGCCATTTACAAAAC
>DPSB01000330.1:1057-1778 GCA_003537495.1 Cytophagales bacterium
TCTCGCCATTTACAAAACCTGCGTATGTAATTGTTAATGCTGGATTAGTTGCACCATAACTACGCGTGCGATTGTTTGCCGTAACCACAATAGGCACTTTGTTAACCGTTAACAATGCCTGTGTTCCAGAAACAGCATTGTAATTAGCAGTGTTAGTTGGCACAAAGTCAACGGATAGAGTCTGTGTTCCGGCATCCAGAATTGTGCCCGCAGTTGGTGAATATGTAAATGTTCCTGTAACACTTGCTGTGGCATTAAGTTGAGTAGCACTTAAAGCTGTTCCGTAAGAAATAATAGCTGGGTTTGGCCATGTAATTACAGGAGTAGCTTTATTCACCGTTATCAAAACAGTTACACCCGTTACCGGATTAAAGTTATTTGTGTTGGATGGCGCAAAGTTTACAGATAGTACCTGATTAGCACCGGCATTTAATATTGTACCACTGGCAGGTGTATACGTAAATGTTCCGGTAGTATTAGCCGATGCATTTAACTGGGTAGCACCAAGTGCTGTTCCATAAACAATTGCCGCGGGTGCATTCCAAGTAACAACCGGAGTGGCCTTGTTAACTGTTAGCTGAACGCTAGTTACAGGCACCGAATTAAAGTTAGAGGCATCCGTAGGCGTAAAACTTACTGACAAGGTTTGATTGGCTCCTGCATTTAGAATCGTTCCGGAAGCTGGTGAATACACAAACGATCCGGCTGTAGTAGCCGATGC
>DPSB01000330.1:2042-14628 GCA_003537495.1 Cytophagales bacterium
CTGTAGTAGCCGATGCATTTAATTGCGCTGCACCAAGAGGAGTTCCAAAAGTAATAGCAGCTGGGGCTGGCCAGGTAATAACCGGTGTTGCTTTATTTACCGTTACCTGAACGGTGGTGTTGTTAACATTATTATAATTAGCGGTGTTGGCAGGTGCAAAATTAACGGAGAGTGTTTGATTACCTGCGTTGAGAATAGTTCCAGTTGTTGGTGTATAAGTGAACGTACCCGGTACATTGGCGGTAGCATTAAGTTGTGTGGCCGACAAAGGAGTGCCATACGTTATAGCACCCGGATTACTCCAGGTAACAATCGGTGTTGCCTTGTTTACGGTTATAGTTACCGTAGTACCATTAACCGAACTGTAATTGGTTTGATCGGTAGGTGTAAAGTCAACTGTTAAAATCTGATTTGTACCTGCGTTGAGTATTGCACCCGCAGCTGGTGTGTACACAAATGTACCCGGCACATTTGCTGTTGCATTTAACTGTGTGGCACTTAATGCTGTTCCATATACAATGGCTGTTGGATTATTCCAGGTTACAATCGGGGCGGTTTTTCCAACTTCGAGCACACCACTCACATACGTAAATGAGTAATTACCATCCGAACCACCAGCTACATTGATTGGATAATTACCAATTGGGCTGGCTGCTATGGCCGTGGTAGTGGCAGTAGGCAACACATCTAATACCGAACTATTCTCACCGTTTACAAAACCAGCATAATTAATTACAAAAACGGGATTAGCTGTTCCATAAGGTCGGCTGGTATTGGCTGCCGTTGCTGTAAGTACTGCTTTACCAATAGTAAGTGTGCCCGCAGTATAACTGAAGTTATAATTGTTATCAACACCACCTGAGGCTGTAATGGGATAAGTGCCCACCGAACTTGTTACTGTAGCAGCCGTAGAGGCACCGGGTGCAGTATCCAGATCGTTTACATCATCACCGTTAAGGAAGCCACTATAATTAATTATAAAAGTTGGGTTAACTGTTCCGTATGAACGTGCCGCATTTGTAACTGAAGCACTAAGCGTAGCTTTATTAATAGTAAGATTTCCTGAAACTAAAGTAAGATTATAGTTATTATCAGACCCCCCCGATAACGTGATGGCATATGCTCCAACGTTACTCACTACAGTTGCCGAAGTAGTAGCAGTGGGTGGCACATCAATTACTGCAGATGTTTCGCTATTAACAAATCCGGTGTACACGAATGTAAGGGCCGGGTTCAAACTGCCATATGTTCGGGTTTGATTATTAGCCGTTACGGTTAAGTTGGTTTTGTTAATTGTAAGGGTACCTGCCTGGAGCACAATAGCATAATTCATAGCAGTACCTCCACTTAATGTGATTGGATAGGTGCCCACAACACTAGTATTGTTAGCAGCTGTAGAGATAGTAGGTTGTGTTATGGACGCTGCATTATCGCCATTTAAAAAACCAGTGTAGGTAATGGTTAAGGTAGGATTAGCTTGCCCATACGTTTTTGATTTGTCATCCGCGCGGGCAGTCAATGGAGCACTATTAACGGTAAGGGTTCCATTCTGTAAAGTGAAGTTATAATTGGTTGATATCCCACCACTCAACTGAATAGGATAATTGCCCACATTACTCGTTATCGTTGCCGAAGTGGAAATACCCGGAGGCGTAATATCTGCCTCGGTATCACCATTCACAAAACCAGTATATCCTATTGTAAGTACAGGATTAGCTACTCCATATAGTCTCGTTTTATTATCTGCTCTTGCTACAAGTGGTGCTTTTGTAATAGATAAAGAACCATTTATATAGTTGAATGCATAGTTATTGTCCTGACCACCGGCAGGTATAATCGGGAATGAACTTCCAGCATTGCTCCCTGCGATGGCAGCACTGGATGCTGTTGGCGGTGTATCAATCACACCATCATTCTCGCCATTTACAAAACCTGCATAGGTTAAAGCAAATGCTGGATTAGCAGCACCATAAATCCGACTGGTACTTGTTGCGATTACGGCTAAGGTCGCTTTGTTTACGGTAATGGTAACATTTGCTGTTACAGAGTTGAAGTTAATTGCATCAGTAGGAATAAAATTCACCGATAAAGTCTGGTTGGTTCCGGCATTCAATAAAGTCCCGGCTGCCGGAGTATATACAAAAGTGCCCGGCACATTTGCGGTAGCATTTAGTTGTGTTGTTCCAAGCGTAGTTCCATAGGTTATGGCGGCAGGATTATTCCAGGTTACCACCGGATTATCTTTATTGTTTACTTGAATTTGTACCTGTGTACTGGGTACGGAGTTATAATTAGTTGCATCAGTTGGGGTAAAACTCACTGTAAGGGTATATGTTCCCACAGTGGCAAAAGAAGCACCAGCAGCCGGAGTATAACTAAAGGTACCCGGTACATTGGCCGTAGCATTTAGTTGAGTACTCGTTAAAGGTTCATTTATTTTTATCGGTAATGGTGTTGACCAATTTACTACAGGAGTTGCCTTGTTAACGGTAATCAATACATTGGTACCGGTTACCGAATTATAATTGATCGCATCGGTTGGTGTAAAGTTTACAGCAAGCGTTTGGTTAACTCCCGTGTTGAGAACTGTTCCAGCTGCTGGCGTGTAAACTAATGTTCCGGGTACGTTAGCCGAAGCATTAAGTTGAGTAGAACTTAAAGGAGTTCCATAAATAATCGGAGCTGGGTTTGCCCATGTGATAACCGGTGTAGCTTTATTAACTGTTATTAATCGCTGTACATTCGAAACAGGATTATAGTTAGCCATATCAGTAGGCGTAAAGTTTACGGATAGTACCTGATTCGGTCCGGCATTCAATAGAGTACCAATTGTTGGAGTATAAACAAATGTGCCTGCAACTGTAGTTGATGCATTTAATTGCGTAGCACTAAGGGCAGTTCCATAGGTGATAGCTGCTGGGTTATTCCAAGTTATAACTGGTGTTGCTCTGCCTACGGTAATCAGAACTGTTGTTCCGTTTACCGGATTATAATTATTGATATCAGTAGGTGTAAAGTTTACTGACAAAGATTGATTGGCACCTGCGTTTAAAACTGTTCCTGCAGCTGGAGTATAAACAAAACTTCCTGCCACTGAAGCAGTAGCATTTAGTTGTGTGGCGGATAAGGCTGTTCCATAAGTAATGTTGGCAGGATTATTCCACGTAACCGTAGGTGTGGCTTTATTTACTGTTATCAGTACACTGGTTCCATTAACCGTGTTATAATTTATGGCATCGGTTGGTGTAAAATTTACGGATAATGATTGATTGGCACCCGCATTAAGAACAGTGCCCAGACCGGGTGCATAAACAAAACTTCCAGGTACAGTTGCCGTAGCATTTAATTGTGTGGCGCTAAGCGGAGTTCCGTAGGTTATAGCAGCAGGGTTATTCCAGGTAACTGATGGTGTAGCTTTGTTAACCGTAATCTGAGTGGTAAATCCATTTACTGAATTATAGTTTACAGCATCGGTTGGTGTAAAATTTACGGATAGCGTTTGATTAACCCCAGCATTAAGTACTACCCCAGTTGCTGGCGAATAAACAAAAGTACCCGCCACATTCGCGGAAGCATTTAGTTGTGTTGCACTAAGGACAGTTCCATAGGTAATAGCATTTGGCGCTGGCCAGGTAAGAACGGGTGTAGCTCTGTTAACTGTGATCTGGACCGTGGTACCAGTTACTGATTCATAATTTATTCCATCGCTGGGTGTAAAGTTTACCGTTAGTGTTTGATTAGCACCTGCATTGAGCACCGTACCCGCAGTAGGATTATACACAAAATTTCCTGGCACTGACGCGGTAGCATTCAATTGAGTTGCACTTAATGCTGTACCGTAAGTGATGGCCGATGGATTATTCCATGTAATTGTGGGAGTTGCTTTGGTAATCGTTAATGTTCCGCTCACATAATTAAACGTGTAGTTGTTATCATTACCACCCACTGCATTGATAGGATATACCCCCACATTACTGCTAATGATGGCTGTGGTACTGGCTGTTGGCAACAAGTCTAATACGGCAGAAGTCTCTGAGTTAACAAATCCGGAATAGGTGATGGTGAATGTTGGATTAGCCACTCCATAAATCCGGGTAGCATTTGCAACCGTAGCGGTAACGGTAGCTTTGGTGATGGTTAACGTACCAGCGGTATAGGTAAAGGTGTAATTGTTATCCAACCCACCCGCAACCACAATTGGATAGGTGCCAACTGCACTGGTTACAGTTGCTGCTGTACTTGCAGTAGGCGGTGTATCTAACACACTGGAATTTTCGCTGTTTACAAAGCCGGTATAACTAACTACAAAAACCGGATTGGCTTCTCCATAAATACGATTTGCATTCTGAGCCGTTGCTACCAATGTAGCCTTATTGATGGTAAGCGTACCGTTTACTAATACCAGGTCATAGTTATTATCAGTTCCTCCAGTTAAAGTTATAGCATAATTTCCAACGGCCGAAGTATTAACGGCAACCGTGGCAGCAGTGGGTTGTTCATTGATAACGGAGGCATTGTCACCATTCACAAAACCAGTATAGGTAATAGTAAGCGTTGGGTTGGCCGCACCATACGTACGAGTTTGGTTGTTGGCTGTTGCCGTTAGCGTTGCTTTGTTAACAGTTATCAAAACGGTAGTTCCCAAAACAGAATTATAATTAGTTGCATCGGTTGGCGTAAAGTTTACAGATAGCACCTGATTTACGCCAACATTTAACACGGTACCAGTGGATGGTGTATATACAAATGATCCGGCAACGGAAGCTGTTGCGTTAAGTTGAGTTGCGCCTAAAGCAGTACCATAGATTATAGCCGATGGATTATTCCACGTGACAGTGGGCGTAGCTTTGATAATCGTTAACGTTCCACTTATGTAAGTAAAATTGTAGTTCGCATCGGTACCGCCACTAACGGTTATCGGGTATGTTCCCACATTACTACCTGTAGTTGCAACAGTACCTGCTACCGGAAGCACATCAAGTACACTTGAGTTTTCGCCATTAACAAAACCAGTATAATTAATAGTAAAGCTTGGATTTGCAACCCCAAATACACGGCTCGCATTAGCGGCAGTTGCGGTAATGGTAACTTTGGTGATGGTGAGGGTACCATTTACGTAGGTCAAATTATAATTGTTATCCAATCCGCCCGCTACTGTAATCGGATAAGTGCCAACATCAGAAGTTAATGTAGCAGCGGAGGTTGCTTCGGGTGCAGTATCCAAGACTGATGCATTTTCTCCATTCTGAAAACCAGTATAGCTAATGTTGAATGTTGGATTAGCCGATCCATACGGTCGGTTTGCATTAACAGCTGTGGCTGTTAATGTTGCTTTCGTAATGGTAAGCGTTCCTGATACAGGTGCAATTTCATAATTCCCATCCGAGCCTCCCGTTACCTGAATTGGATAACCACCTACTGGTGTGGTGGCAATTGCTGTTGTACTTGTTGTGGGTTGAACATCCAACACAGAGACTGTTTCCCCATTTGCAAAACCCGTATAGGTAATTGTCAAGGTGGGATTAACTGCTCCGTATGTTCGGGTTTGATTATTGGCAGTAGCAACCACGGTTGCTTTAGTAATGGTGAGTGTTCCGGCCGCGTAAGTAAAATCGTAATTACCTGATACACCACCACCAACAGTAATAGGATAAGTTCCAACATTAGTAGTGAGCCCAGCTACAGTAGCAGCCGTTGGCGCAGTTGTTAGATTGGCAGGAGTCTCGCTGTTTACGAAACCGGTATAATTTAGAGTGAGTGTAGAGTTCGCTTCACCATAATGTCTGCTCTGATTATTGGCAGTTACTGTGAGCAAAGCCTTCGTAATCGTTAACGATCCGTTAACCAATGTCAGGTTGTAATTATTATCCAATCCTCCCGTTAGGGTTATCGGGTATATGGCTGGCACCGACACTGCATTGGCCGCTGTATTAATGGTTGGTTGAGTGTCTATATCTGCCGATGTATTACCATTTACAAAACCAGTGTACTGAATGGTTAGTGTTGGATTTGCAGCACCATAAGTACGGCTTTTATTTTCCGCAGTAGCAGTAAGGGCGGCTTTCGTTATGGAGAGTGTTCCCGCTACCAGGCTAATAGTGTAGTTATTATCTGTTCCACCAGTTAACGTAATCGGATAAGCACCTACATCCGATAAAGTAGTTGCGACCGTTCCGGCTGTTGGCGGACTATCGATTACCGTTGCTATTTCACTGTTTACAAATCCTGTATAAGCAATAGTAAGTGTCGGATTTGCCGCACCATATACCCGACTCTTATTTTCGGCTGTAGCCGTAAGCAGGGCTTTGTTAACTGTGATTTGAGCTGTTGTTCCCAAAACCGAATTGTAATTCACAGCATCTGCCGGAACAAAATCAACAAACAAGTTCTGATTAACACCTGCATTGAGTAAGGTACCTATTGCTGGCGTGTAGGTAAATGTTCCGGCCACTCCGCTTGAAGCGTTCAATTGAGTAGCACTCAACAGAGTACCATATGTAATTGCTGCGGGATCATTCCAGGTAATTACCGGTGTTGCTTTGGTAATGGTAAGTATTCCGTTTACATAAGTGAATGAATAATTATTATCAACTCCGTCAGCGGGTATAATGGGATAGGTAGCAACCGAGCTGGATAGAATGGCCGTTGTGGTGGCCGTGGGCGGAGTGTCAATGTCCAGTTCTTCATCACCATTTACAAAACCTGTATAAGAGATTGTAAAAGTTGGATTGGCCGTTTGATAAACACGTGTTTGATTGTTAGCGGTAGCGGTAAGTGTAGCCTTATTTACAACTAAGGTTTGGGGAACAGCAGTTGCTGCATTGTAAACTCCGTCACCTGATTGAGAAGCGGTGATTACTGCCGAACCAGCTCCAACAATTGTTACTGTGCTGCCGCTGATAGTAGCCACCAGTGGGTTATCACTTACATAATTTAGAGCCAACCCAGAAGAGGCTATGGCTGAAAGTGAAAAACTACTATTTCCGTAAGTGCGAGAGGCTAATGCTCCAAACGTTATAATTTGATTGAGTTTAACTCCATTGCCGGTAAGGTTAATAGTAAATGTCCCTCCCCCATCATCAGATTGAATTTCAATTGCAGCGGTTCTTGTACCACTTGCTGATGGCGCGAAAGTTACAGTAAAGGAAGTTGAACCTGAGGCGGGCACAACACTTAATAAACCAGATGTATCAAGCGTAAAATCCGAAGCATGCGTTCCGGTAATAGAAGCCTGACTAATGTTCAGATCTTCCGGAGTACCTATGTTTTGTATTGTAATGGTAAGTGGAGCAGTAGAAGACAGGAGGTTTACGTTTCCGAAATTATGCGTATTACCTGAAGTTATTGGGGCGCCAATACTAACCTGAATCTGGGGTGCCATGCCGCTCTTAACTATATTTACTTCCGATTTAATCGGGTAAATAGATAGGAAAAGGGCAATGCCAGTAATTAAATACCTTAAATTCTTCATCAAATAAGCCAAATAAGACAGACCTGAGCTTTTCTGGTTCCTCAACCAGCCGGAGATGTAATGTTTCCGGAAGATTTAACCTCTGATAGGCCCAGAACTCTCAAAGGTAGCACAAAGAACTGGAGTTTATCCGCAATCAAAATTAAATGTAACTCGTAGCTTCGCACCTTAATTTCGATCAAAAACCGTGATTAGCGCTTTTTTCTTCTTGTTTTGGTTTAGTCTGGCTGTGGTGTTTTACACCTATGTAGGTTATGGCCTCATAATTTATATTCTGAGTAAGAGCTGGGGCAAAAATACCGCTCCTGAAGTGCCTCTTGAAAATGATCTGCCCGTGGTTACACTTTTAGTTGCGGCTTACAATGAAGAAAACTATATCATTCAAAAAATTGAAAATTCACTGGCCTTGAATTATCCGGCCGATAAACTCAGGCTTTGGGTTGTTGCCGATGGTTCAACCGATAGAACAGTAGAATTGTGTAAAGCCTATCCCGCTGTTACTGTCTTTCACTCCCCCGAACGAAAAGGAAACCTTCATGCAGTAAACAGGGTAATGGAAGAGATTAAGACATCCATTGTTATTTTTTCTGATGCAAACACCGATCTGAATCAGGATGCCCTCAAAAATATTGTGCGCCACTTTAGCGATCCAAAAGTGGGTGGTGTTGCCGGAGAAAAACGAATTGTCTCCTTGAACCAGGATAATGCTTCGGGGTCGGGCGAAGGGCTTTACTGGAAATACGAATCGGCACTTAAAACCATGGACTCGAAATTTACTACTGCTATTGGCGCTGCAGGTGAGTTGTTTGCTGTGCGAAAAGAACTTTATGTTAATCCACACACCGATACTATTATTGAAGACTTTGTTACTTCTATGAAAATAGTTGCAGCTGGATATCGGTTCGTGTATGAACCCGATGCTTACGCGATTGAAACCGCATCGGCCAGCATTAAAGATGAATGGAAAAGGAAAGTAAGAATTTCTGCGGGTGGTATTCAGGCTATCATTCGATTACCCGAGTTGTTGAATATTTTTAAATACGGTTGGGTTAGCTGGCAGTATGTATCACACCGGGCCATGCGTTGGTCTTTAGCACCGTTAGCATTGCTGGTGCTTTTGATAACCAACATAATCTTATTGCCCAATTCAATTCTCTATGTGCTGGCACTTGTAGCGCAGGGCACATTCTACTTGCTTGCTTTTATTGGTCATCTTTTCCGCGAAAAGAAAATCGCCATCAAAGGTTTTTTTGTACCTTATTATTTTACGATGATGAACCTATCGGTATATGCTGGTGCTATGCGGTTACTTCGCAAAACGCAATCGGTGGTGTGGGAAAAATCGGCACGGGCAGAAAAGTAAAAAGGCTGCGTGTTTGTACGCAGCCTTTGGAAATTTAATTTTGATTTTCTACTCTATAATTTCTACCAATTCAATTTCATAAATAAGATTAGAGTTAGCAGGTATGGATACACCACCAGCACCTGTTACCGGTTGATTGCCAAAGCCCAATACCGAAGGAACATACAAAGTAGCTTTTGTTCCGGCTTTCATTTTGGTTAGTCCCGCCTGAAAGGCATAAATATAATTTATTACGCGGCTATCAAATATCTCCGTTGGGCCGTTGATACCGGAAAAGAAAATTGAACCAGATTCTAAAATTTTGCCGGTATAATTGAGCTTCACCTTATTGTACAAACTTGCAGTTGGGCCCGCTCCTTCCTCAGTAATTACATATCTTAAGCCAGTTGAGTCCTTCACCACATTCTCGATTCCCTGAGTAACTAAATATTGATCAAGTTTAACGGTGTCAGTTCCTAACTGAGTTAATTCCGAACTTGGTTTGGTTACGCTAATAAGTTCAATTTCAAATTGTAAATTAGAATTTGATGGAATATTGGAAGAATTTACCTTACCGTAGGCATACCCTGATGGAACATATATTGTTGCTTTACTCCCAGGTGTTAATAATGAAAGGCCAATTTGCATACCAGGAACTAAATCAGAGATATTCTCTAGTAGGGTGTTCTCTTGTAAAACACTTGTATTCCCAAGTAGTGAAAGCTTGTAATAAAACCTTACTTCACTAGTCTGCTTTGGTGGGAACCCTGAACCATTCTCTTCAATATTGAAATAAACACCACTTGCATGTTTCAATGCTGGAATGCCATTAGTCCTAACATAGGTTCCAATTGCTGTGGTATCAAATTTCCATTGGTCCTCAAATTCATTAAAAATAGGCTCACTATTCAAACAGGAAGTAAACATAACTGAACCCACAACCAACAATCCCAACGCACTAAGAAATCCACGCATAATTTGTTTTTTTTAATTAACGGACAAAACAACTAAAAATTTCACTGATCGCGAAAAACGAACCCAGTATATCGGCTAAGACACCGATAAACCGCGATGGGTTGGAACTTTGGGTCGGTAAATTCAGGGAGTGTGTGTATCTCCTTCAATGGTTCGCGTAATTTCTGAAACAACCGCATCTAACTTTTCGGTTGAATCCTGCACCATTGCACTAATCTGTTTTAAATCCTCAACAGTGCTGGTACTTTTCATCAGGCCTACCAATCCCAGAATACTGGCAACTGGTGCCCGCAATTTGTGCGCATTAATAAATGCGGCTTCTTCCAGCGCTTTGTTCTTCGTTTCAAGTTCAGCGGTACGTTCATGCACAATCTTTTCAAGATTTTCGTTTATATCTTTTATCTGATCGGCCTGCATACGTATGGCTTCATTGCTGATTCGAAGAGCCAAGCGTGCTCTGGTTTCGCGAACCACCAACCGATAACGGGTATTGATAAGCACCACTGTAAAAATTCCAACCGCTATCAACAACAATCCACCATGAATAAAGAAATAATCGGGTGTAACCAGTTTATTGACGCTTAGAAAAAATCCGGTAGCCACTGCCGATACACCAATCATGAGTACCGAGTAATACCAACGCCACAACACAAACATAGCTGCACCAATTAAAAGTGCCATGTAATTTAAGTTCTGGCCCAGCACATTATCGGCATCAATCACAGCATATACATAAGCATTTTGCATTGAGATTAACGAGAAGGGTACCAGTGCCACCACAAACGAGGGTAACTTAAATCGTTTTCGTAATAATAATGCGCAAAGCGTAAGGGCCGACACCACTACGCGAATAACCAATAACGTTTGCCAATGATTGGCAATGTTGAAATAATCGGTAATGGCGAAGACGGGATCAAGCACAATAGCAACCCATGCCACCGTAACATGAAACCGCGTGGATGTACGCTCCAACTCTGGAGCTAACTTATCGTCCGTAACCTGACCTAAAAAATCAAACTTGTTAGTCGGCATTCGCGCAAAATAAATTCCTTTTTGAGATTGGCCGAATTATATTTGATGATTGGCAAGACAATGAAAAATGTTCGGTTGGTTTTAGGAAGTGGTGGTGCCCGAGGCATGGCCCACATTGGTGTAATTGAAGAACTGGAAAAGAAAGGCTATGCCATTCAGGAGATTGTCGGCTGCTCGATGGGTGCAGTAGTAGGTGGTATTTATTGCGCGGGCTACCTGCACGAATACAAACACTGGTTAATCAAGCTTTCGCGGATGGATGTGTTTCGCTTGCTTGACTTTACCATTTCAGCCCAGGGCTTTGTGAAGGGCGAGCGTGTATTCAAGGCCATTGAAGAATTTATTGGCGATCATCAGATTGAGCATTTTAAAACTCCGTTTACCGCAGTGGCTGCCGATCTGACTGAACAAAAAGAAGTACTTTACAAAAGCGGCAGTTTATTCAGAGCATTACGCGCATCCATCGCCATACCCACGGTATTTACACCCGTACGCGATGGAAAATTAAAATTAGTAGATGGTGGTGTACTCAATCCGCTTCCGCTGAATCTGCTAAACAGACAACCCGATGATTTTGTGGTTGCTGTTAATCTTAACGCCAACATTCCGGCAACGCCATCGCAAATAGTAGAAGCTGAAATCGAGAACAAAGAGCGTGCTGCGTATTTGAGAATGATCGATTCCATCCGGGCTTCGTTACCCAAATTTGAAAACAATACCGATGCTGCCGATAAACTGGGCTTGTTCGATTTACTCAACAAATCGTACGACATGACACAGGATCGATTAACAGAGTTGATGATTGAGATGCATAAACCCGATCTGGTAGTTAACGTTTCGCGCAATGCCTGTGGTGTGTTTGAATTTTATCGGGCCAACGAAATTATAGAAGCAGGTCGCAAAGCATTTCATGAAGCTTATAATCAAAAGCCGTAATTATTTCGCTACCTTTGCACATCACTCCTCCAAATTCACGTAGAAAGGCCCTTTCTGCGTAGCCGCAAAGTCGGAAACGAGCCAAGAGGCGTCTAAAAATTTAGAAACCATTTTTTTATTTACCGCGCAGTTTTGCTGCGCTTCAATCACAAACCATGTTCGAAAAATTAAATCTCATTGAACCTATTCTTAAAGCACTACAATCGGAAGGTTATGTAAAACCAACTCCCATTCAGGAGCAAGCCATACCGGTTTTGTTACAACGTAAAGACTTATTGGGTTGCGCCCAGACCGGCACCGGAAAAACTGCGGCCTTCTCTATACCCATGCTGCAATTACTGCATCAGGATGAACTTTATAAAAAAGAACCTGCCGGTATTAAAGCATTAGTACTTACACCCACACGCGAACTTGCTATTCAAATTGGTGAAAGCATTGAGGCGTACGGAAAATTATTGCGCATTAAACACACTGTAATTTTTGGCGGTGTTTCGCAAAAAGCACAAACCGATGCACTACGTGCCGGAGTTGATATTTTAGTAGCCACACCAGGCCGTTTACTCGACCTGATGGATCAGCGCTATGTAAAACTGGATCGTTTAAAAATGTTTGTGCTGGATGAAGCCGACCGCATGTTGGATATGGGTTTCATACACGATGTTCGACGTATCATCGCGGCGATCCCGACAAAGCGGCAGACTCTCCTGTTCTCAGCAACGATGCCGCCAGCAATTGTCGATCTTGCCCAGAAGATTCTGGTGGATCCGGTCAGTGTCGAGGTTACGCCTCAGGCGACAACCGTTGAGAAGATTACTCAATCCGTTTTCTTC
>DPSB01000517.1 GCA_003537495.1 Cytophagales bacterium
AAGGGATAGTAGCTCTTTTCTTCTACCAGCGGGCCGGTGAAATGCCGTACAGTCAAATCATCAAAATATACATCCTGCGGGCTTTCATTGCTTACGTACACAAAGAGATAACCGTTTTTGCTCACCAGTTGCTCAGGGGCTATCAATGCCTGCTTCTCTGTACCGGGCTGCACCTGCATCACCCCGAAATTGGAAGATACGTAATTGAATTGCTCGTCGAACCGCCACGGTTCGTGGCTCAATAAATTTTTGCTGAAAAAAAAACATCAAAAAGACCTACCTTCTTGTCTCGGTGCTGAGGAATCCAGGATAAACACTGCACAACGCCGATCCCGCTACAGCGGGACCAACTGGGATTGACCAGCAGTAGGTCGATGACAGCTTCCTCTAAAATTTACTGCAGTAGCTATACCCCCCATTAAGGCACGGTCATTAACATGCTACCACAAGCCTTTCATTTGAAAGCGTTTGTGGATTGTTTGGCATGAGCTTCTCGATGAATAATTTCAACTTTGACTACTCCCGATATTTGTGACTGTCGAAAAGATTCTGTTTCTTGTCACACAGACGGCTAAACACTATACTGCGGAATTGGCAAGGAACAATTGATAGATAAAGAGAGCCATTATCTCGACAACAAAAATTGTTTCCAGAATATGGTTATTGTGTAGAATCCTGTCAAATAAAACGCATTTCAATAGTCTGGACCATATAACTTTCTTTTTGTTCCATATGTAACCCTAATTAAAACGGTGTTAACAAGCAAGATTAAGGTAAATACTGGTAAATTAAAGGTGTATTTCAACAACCCCAATATATACAAAAGTAAATCAATTGTACCCCCGCCTAATAGGGCCCCATCTATTGAAAGCCGAGATTTGAATCCTAACTCATCGCGAAAATATTGACCTATTTTCATTATGTGAGAGTAGAATAGACTTCTGCTTTCCTTTTTACTTAATTGGAGACCTTTTTCGGTAACAAAATCAATATATTGTTCAATTAGAAGAGAAACTGAATCCTTTCTAGTATTTGTAAGGTCTTTATAATGATACAAGAAATTATAAATCGAATTGTAATGAATCTTGCGCCGATGTGAAAAATCTAGAGATTCACACATCTTTTCCCACTCATTGCAACTTTTTATCATATTTGAACTAGTATAATTTTGGCAAAATAGGTAAATATCCCTGTGCCGTATCATAATAATCTAATAGCGCTGATATGGCCTCATAGGTTATCGGATTAAAGGTGCTATTTGCCCAAGTCATAAGTCTTTGATGAGTTGTCGTCATAGGACCAAAATACATGGCCAAAGCTGTTCCCAATGTGTTTCTAGATTGATTCAACAAAATATATGTATTTGCTCCGAAATTATAATATGCATCTCCGATTCTGCCGCCCAAGCTTAGAACACCTCTTCCTAAACCCGAAGCTGCAGACATAATAAGGGGAGAAGCAGACGCAGCTAGTGCTGACCCAGCCATTGACCCCAAAAAGACAGCTTCAAACCTTTTTCCGTCAAGATATCTTGCATGGTGCGCTGCAAGCTTACTCAACGATTCGGTGTAGCTATTTCTGTCACCTGATTGAGTGAGTGGCGCTCCTTTGGTCAGTCTGTCCCTATATAAAGAATAATTTTTGTCAAACATAGCGTCGAATTTCTCAACGCTTCCCATGAAATGAAAATAGGCATCCCTATGAGTTTCACCCCACTCCATTGCTGTACTCCACAATGTCTGATCGGAAATAAACACTCTGCCTACCATCACTGTATTTAATGTAATTACATTATTCCCGTTCTCATCTTTATCCTCATTTCTATCATATCTAAACCCAGAAACATTTATCCAAAATCCAGTTTGGCCATTTTTCTTACTTCCTCTCTCCATTATGTCGCCAAATTGAATTTGCATATCAGAAAAAGTTCCTCCCCCACCATTAGCAGGACTGCTGTCTAATGAACCAAAAAACAACCAACGTGTGAACTGGTGTTCAAAACTATTAACACCATTCTCCATTACATAATTGATCAAAGATTTGGCATCTTTAAACTGTGCAGGATTAACAAAATCGGAAGCCGCCCCTGTAGGATCAGAAATTAGAATTGGATTGTTTTCAGAATATTGATACGGAGAGTAGTTAAGATACTTCTCTGACAATATATCAACTCCCGTAAAACGCCCAATCTGCGCATCATACTTTCGGAAAAATGTATGGTAATACTCTACCCCATTCTCCTCCCACTCACTGCCGGCATTATATGCATAGGCTGTTTTAGCTTTCAATACCGCCCGGGAACTGATGGCGCCCATAACAAGCCCGAAGGGATAGTAGCTCTTTTCCTCTACCAGTGGGCCAGTGATATGCCTGACGGTGAGGTCGTCAAAGTACACATCCTGCGGACTTTCATTACTGACATATACAAAAAGGTAACCATTTTTGCTGACCAGTTGTTCCGGAGCAACCAGGGGTTGCTTCTCTGTTCCTGACTGCACCTGCATCACCCCGGAATTGGAAGACACATAATTGAATTGTTCATCAAACAGGATCCAGTTCAGATAAGCCCTTGGCCGGTTGTTGTCGTACGGACGATTGCCGTTCAGGAACTGCAGTAAATTCGGACTCAGGGCGCCACCAACAGACGACATATTGGTTGCTTCCAGCTTTCCGCCACTGTTGCCAATAATGGCACCGGGAAGAATAGACAACAGCTCGGTTGCCAGATTGGTGCCGGATGAAGGTAGTTGCGCTGCCGTATTGTAAAAAGACCAGGTGTTGATCTGCACCCTGTCACCCGCCATAACCTTGAGTACCAGCGATGGGCCCGTTTTCTTATTGGTTCCGGGTGATGCATTTAGCCTGGAAACCTTTGTGTTCTCGGCTTCCTGGTCAAACCCGGCTGGTTTATTGTTAACCGTATTAACCGGATTATAGATATTTGAAAATAGAGCATTCTCCAGTGTTTCATTGGACGGTTCCATAGTCGCCTGGTAGAACGACGTGTCCTTGCCTTCTGCCTTCTGTTAAAACGGTCCTTATATTTCCCTGCCGGTCTTTGACGTAATACTGGTAATCAAAAGCCTCATACATCTCGCCCGTCTGGAAACTTCTCCGCATGACACGCCTTACACAGCCCTCTTCCATCAAAGAATACTGTAAAGTATCATTGAGGTAGACAAATCCCGCTATGTACACGTACTCTTTCTGCACTGTTTGCCCGCCTTCCTGCCCTGAAATCTTCTTCCTAAGCAGATTACCCGCAGCGTCATATTCATATCGCGTAGTGCTTTTATCAGCAATCACAATAGAATCCGGCTTATCCAAAATATTGTACACAGCGCCATTTCCGCCTCCGGTTTGGTGCATCCGGCGGTTATTATCCTTTACAATATTTCCACCAACGTCATAGGCATAGTCATCGGCCGTGATGGAAGTGTCTTTAAAATGGCCCGGGGTCTGGTCTGCCACAAGATCAGTTACCTTTCTAAGCAGGTTGCTGTTTGAGAAATATTCATAGCGCAATGAGTCCAACCGCCACGGTTCGTGGCTCACGAACCGTTCTGCATAACCCTTCCGCCGTGGTCCGTGGCTCAAGAACCATTGCCGGATAAACCCATCACTAGCCATTGGCTAAAAGCCAGACGACGGTGAAAAAACCGAGAGGTTCAACAACGATACAAGTACCACTGCCGAAGCTACAGTAGCACCAAAGCCCAATCGTAGCTGCCCGATGCGCGGCTGTAACGGCGCATCGGCGGCTTTTTTTGTTCCTTTTTTTCCGCAAAAAAAGGAACAAAGGGTAGGCAAGACTACCGCCATGACAAAAACATGTTTCGTGTGCCACGAACCATGGCAATAGCAAAATAAGCTGGCCAATCCTCTAATCTCTCCATTGCTGTAAGTTACACTATTACTGTCCGCCCTGCGTTGTTGGTCATAAGACGCAACAAGGGCATACACAACAGCAAAATCGTTTCGTATGCCACGAACCAAGGCGAGCGTTTCATGTGCCAC
>DPSB01000616.1 GCA_003537495.1 Cytophagales bacterium
TTGAAAGGGCTAACCTCTGATGTAGTAAAAATTATGGCCAGCAACCCCCGTAAAATTGCCGAGATACAAATTACGTTTACACATCCGGGCCTGGTAGCAACAGAAGTTCAGAAACAAAAGTTGAAAAATGCAGCACTTACCTGCCCGGTGGCTTTAAGCCTGGCCGAAAGTGTAAAGCAAACCGTAGTGTTTAATTTTTAGAAATTGCCTCCACGTTTACCACGCGTTTGATTTCATTCAGATCAATATCGAAATGCGACTTGGCATAGACTGGCTTGCCCTGCCAGATAACAATGGCTTGTGGCGATTCATGTTCCACAGTAAACTCAACCGCTATCTGATTGGATAGGGGGCGATACTCCAATAAATCCAGAAAGTAAGGTTTAGCGGTTGTTAATTCCGATTGATTCCAATTGCGCTCTACACGATCAAGCACTGCGCGACTGATGGAACACCGAGTGCTATGCTTAAAGATAATTACAGGCTGTTGATGCGATTCGGCCTTGATGGCTTCGAGTTGATTAGCTGATGTAAGTTCAAACCAATTCATTAGTCGTACAGATCTTTCCACAATTCTTTTTCCTTCTTATCGTAGCGTGGCTTGCGCACTTTGTCTTTCACCGCATCGGGTTGTGTGCTTTGCCGTTTAAAAATACCCGCCCAGAATAACTTGATATTGGTAAAAATGGTTCGCTCACCTTTCACGTTGTTATCACGATTGTGGGCAAACGTAGCATCGGGAAAATGTTTTTTGTGATTGAACTTGTTCATTCGGATGTTACCCTGGTAATCGCCAATTTTTGCGTATGCCCTTCCAGGAGCTAATACCTTTAATGCATCTCTATCGGCATTGGGTGCGTGCCTGTAATTTTTGGTTAGCCTTACTTTGCCGGCATATGAAGTAGCATTGGCGAATGACTTCGAGTACTTGATGGTTTTAAGAGAAGCATCGGCACTGCTTGGGTTGTGTTTGTATTCCCAATACCGCTTTAGGGTACCTGTATACTCTCCGGCTTTAACGGTGGCTCGCGTGGGTGGCAACCCTAATAAGGCTCCCTTTGCTGAGAGTTTATTTTTGCCAGTTTCCCTTTGTTTAACGCGCGTAGTAATGTTGTTTGCTGTGTACACGTTTTCATAAGGGCTATGTTTCTTCAGGGCTTTTTCATCTGCATTGGGGTTGCGCACATACTCCCGTTTTAATAGTGGTAATTTTATTTTGCCTGAGTATCCTACTTCACTAGCGCGTTTGCCTGTTGGAATTCGTGCCGGTAAAGGTTGTTCTTTGTTGTTCCAGAGTTGGCCACTAATGCTTCCACCACCTTTTTCAGGTTTGCGGGTGCGATCGTAACCAGCCCAATCATAACCTTCGCGGCTAAACGATTTTCGTGCAAACGGTAAGTTGCCCTGAAACTTTGCGGCTTTGCTTGCCGCATATTTGTTTGGTAAGGGTTGTCCTTTGTTATTCCACAATTGGCCACTTACACTACCACCACCCTTCAAGGGTTTGCTGGCCTTAGTTGATCCGGACCAATCGTAACCTTCGCGGCTAAATGATCTTTTGCGCATACGCATATCTCCGGAATACCCGTAACCATCCTGACTAAAAGTCTTTTTGCGTTGTGGTATATCACCACTATAACCATAACCCGCCTGGCTAAATTGCTTGGGGCCACCCCTCAGGTTGCCTTGAAAAGTTGCTATCCGCGCAGAGGCAGAGCCCGGAGTTTTTACGGCAATGGGTTGACCTTTATTATTCCACGATCCGCTAATGCTGCCACCACCCTTAAGCGGTCTAGAGGATTTAATATTACCAGCGTAGCTTAAACCCTCCTGACTAAAATTTCGTGCCGCCCGGTTCTGTGGCAAAAACCCTTTGTAGTTTCCTTGAAACCTGGCTGCTCGTTGGTCTTTAGGTTGCCGCACGGGCACCGGCATGTTGTTATTGTTTCTTTGAAAGCCACTGATACTACCACCACCCTTAGGTGGTTTGAAGAATGGCGTGGTGCCTCGGTAGTTAGCTTGCATGCTTGCTGCGCGCGGATTACCAGGAGTGCGAACAGCAATTGGTGAGTTCTGCCCACGTTTCATTTGTGCGGAAATACTTCCGCCACCTTTAAGCGGTTTTATACCGCGCAGTTTGCCCAGATCTTTGCGCATAAAGTTTGCATTTGCACCGGGCGCCTTTGCCAGCAATGGCTGATTCGATCGGTATTTTCCAGTGACAGACCCGCCACCTTTTTCAGGTCTAATACCTTTCAGTCGGGCAAAATCACGCTTCATTAAATTACCACCTATGCCGGGCTGCCGCGCTGGTAATGGCTGATTGGATTTATACTTTCCGGTAACGCTACCACCGCCTTTATCCGGTTTAATTCCTTTTAGCCGTGCAAAGTCGCGCTTCATAAAAGCGCCACCCATTCCCGGTTGTCGAGGCGGTAAAGGTTTGTTCGATCCTAATGTGCCGCTAATAGAACCTCCGCCTGGTTTTCGTTTGGTTCCGCTTACGCGGGAAAGATCTTTGCGAATCATACGTGCACTAAAGCCAGGTAAAATTTTAGGGCCATCACCACGCTGGCCGGCCACCTGGTTATCGCGACCAGCACTTTTACGTATGGCGTGGCCGGCTACATCGCCCTTCCACGCACGTTCGCCCCTTCTTGAAGCTGTGGCATAACCCGAACGGAATGATCCTTTATAGGCACGATCGCCCCGGTCTTTGCGACCGTAGTAAGGGTTGTCAGACTTCACAAGTGGATTGGCTGGCGAGCGAAAATTTTTTGTTCGCAAAGGTCTGCCTGCAAGGTCGGTTGTAATGGCGCGTTCGCCTTTAGAATATTTTCCCCAATAAACATTCTTACGGCCACGCGTTACAAATGCCTGCGAGGCTGACCGCGGTGTTACTCTTCTTTTCTTGCCGGGAGGATCTTGCCGGGTTTGCAATCGCGATAAGCGCGAAAGTTCTCTGCGATTATCGTACGCTCTTTCGGATGATTTGGATGAGTGATTAACGAATGGGCCTTTTTGCGGATAGATGTTGGCGCGACCGGCATTGATAGATCGTGAGCGGATACCTACTGGTTTTCCGCCAATGGGTTGACCGGCCCGATCGCCCGATCGTCTGTTGGCTTTGTAAGGAGAATTAAATGAAGAAACCGCTCGTTGTGCGGAAGACCGATTTGTATTTCGGAGTTTGTATCCAGCAAGATCGCGCGTGGTAGCTTTTTCTTTTTTCTTAACCGATTTGGCCCTGGTTTGCCGGATGGTGGACTTGTTGTTGATGGGGCGTTTATCCTGCGCGAAACTCACCTCTGCCGAAAGGCAAAACAAGGCAATTAATCCCGTAAGGATTAAACCCTGTGTTGGCTTGTGCGGAAAGATGATTCGCTTCAAAATATGGCAATAAACAGGCTAAGATAAGGAAAAAACAAAAGTGTATTCAGGGTAAATTCTGCGGCACCTCGTTCTTATGTTTGGCTTTTTTGAATAGATGTAAAGCTAATGAGGTAGCATGGGCCAAGCAGATGAACAAGCCAGACCACAATAAAAAACTATCACCTGTCTTGTAATACCTGATTATGAATGTTGTTCCGAAGACAATCCAAATGACTGAGGAGAAAACTTTAGTTTTCGTAACCCGATTGCCTTTCATTTCTACAATTTAGAATTTAAACGCCTGATAGTCTTTAAAATTATTACTAAAAAGCTATGAGTTTTTGTATTGTTGACTTTAATCGCCCCTTCGGCAAAAAATTCTGTTCGAGTGTAGCGGCAAATGGAATAGCTGTATCTAAACTTGCTTCGCGCATCACGGGTGCATCCAGATATTGAAATGCATGTTGACCAATCCATGCGGCTATTTCCGCACCAATGCCTCCGGTGAGTGTATCTTCATGCAATACCAATACACGGTGGGTTTTCTTTACAGTTTCCAGTACAGCTTCTTTATCCCACGGCAATAACGTGCGCAGGTCAAGTACATCGGCACTTACATCAGGCAATTGCTTGAGTATTTCCTGGGCCCAGTGCACGCCCATACCATAAGTAATAATGGAAAGATCGCTGCCTTCAATTACTAATTTAGCTTTTCCAATTTCGATGGTATAATAGTCATCGGGAATCTGATCTTTTATAGATCGGTAAAGCACTTTGTGTTCGAAGTATAAGTAGGGGTTGGGGTCTTCAAGCGCGGCACATAAAAGGCCTTTTGCATCATACGGGTTTGATGGGTAAACAATTTTTAAACCGGGCGTATGAAAAAACCACGCCTCATTACTTTGACTATGAAACGGCCCGGCTGCAGTACCAGCACCGGTTGGCATGCGCACTACTACATCGGCTGGTTGGTCCCAACGCCAATGGGCTTTGGCTAAGTTGTTTACAATTTGGGTCATACCCTCCGAAACAAAATCGGCAAACTGCATTTCCATCATACTCTTGTAACCTTCCAGCGACAATCCTAAGGCAGTTCCCACAATAGCACTTTCACACAAGGGAGTATTCCTTACTCTTTCTTTTCCGAATTCCTGAACAAACCCCTCTGTGATCTTGAATGCACCGCCATACTCTGCAATGTCCTGCCCCATTAAGATGAGATTGGAGTGCTGTTGCATGGATTGAAGAAGACCTTGCTTGATAGCATCTATCAGCCGTAGATCGGAAGCCGGAAGTCCGAAATCGGAATTAGCCTTCGAATTATCAAGGATTCTGACTTCTGACTTCTGACTTCT
>DPSB01000465.1 GCA_003537495.1 Cytophagales bacterium
ATCCCCATAAACCCAAATCATACACTGATTCTGGATTTAGCCAATCTGGTTCCAGGAACCTACCAGTTTACCATCAGCGTAGCCGATGGTGAAGGGTTGACTGCAAACGACATTGTGAACCTGCAGGTGCGCGAAGAGGATCCGCTGGTAAAACCCAGTAAAACCTTCTCGCCCGATGGCAAAGGAGATGTTAGTACCGAAACCTGGCATATTAACAATGCCGACTTGTTGGATGAGTGTACCGTAGAGGTATTTAACCGCCAAGGCCAACGCGTATTTTCAACAACAGGGTATGCAACGGAGTGGAATGGAACATTTAATGGCTCCCTGCTTCCACAAGGCGTTTATTTTTACGTTATTCGTTGCGCGGATAAAAAGCCATCTAAAGGCTCCGTAACCCTAATCCGATAGTTTTTACATGACCTCTTTAAGAACCTTAGCTGTTTTTATTCTATTTCAGGTTTTGGTGAGCCAGGCAGTGGCTCAACAAAACCTGATTTATAATCATTACTTTCTTAGTCCCTATTTGCTTAATCCTTCGTTTATAGCCCCAAATGGTTATACCGAATTAAACCTTAACACCCGCAAGCAATGGGCTCAGTTCGAGGGTTCACCAACTACGCTTACAGCCAATTTGCAAGTTCCCATTAACTATAAAATGGGATTTGCGGTTAATGTGTATAACGATCAGGCTGGGGTGTTACAAACCAATACGGGGGCTGCTTCATTTGCATACCAGGTGTATTTAGGCAAAAGTACCGATGTAAATCACAAACTTGGTTTTGGTTTATCGATGGGTTATGCCATGAGTCGGGTTGATATGAGTAAAGTAGATGACCCGAATGACCCCTCTTTAAACAATTCGAATACTTCAAATCTGGATGGTCAATTTGGAATGCACTACCAATTCAACAATCTTAAAATAGGTTTTGCACTGCCGAGTTTGTTCTACTCTAAAGTAGTTTCAGAAGATGCTTTCAACACGCCCAAGTTTGATGCCTTGAAGAACACCTTCACTTCCATCAGTTATAATTTCAACGTTAGCAACCGCATTGCGTTTGAACCGTACGTGATGTACCGAACAAACGAGATAAAGCAACCCCAGCTAGAAGTATTGGGTACACTTAAAGTGGATAACTTGTTATGGGTGGGTGGTTCTTATCGGGTAGATTACGGACCCGCGGCATTATTAGGATTTTCGCTAAAGGAGAAAATTAAAATTGGCTATGCCTATGAATTTGCACCCAAGATTGCTGATGGATTTGGTACCGGTTCGCACGAGCTACATGTAAGCGTGCGGCTTGGTAAAAAACAAGTAAGCAAGCCAGCGGCAACACCTACAGTAACGGAAGAACCTGTTACAGAAAAAGTAATTGAGAAGACCCAACCTAAAGAAGTGCGCGTTGAACCAAAACCTGTGATAGAAGAACCGAAGAAGGAAGTGGTTGAGGAGCCTAAAAAAGAAGTGGTGGAAGAACCTAAGAAAGAAGTAGTTGAGGAACCTAAAAAAGAAACGGTAGTTCAGCCTGTTGTAGCAGAACCTGAGCAACCAAAAGAAAAAGTGGTTACACTAAACGGTCGCGGCCTTAAGCCGGGGCATTACGTAGTAGTAGGTGCATTCCGGTCAAACCAAAATGCACTTGCACTAATGAACAACCTGAAGAAAGAAGGGTATCAGGCAACGGTTTCATACTCTCCGGTTAAAGAATATTACTATGTGCACATGGGTAACCTGGCATCGCTTGAAGAAGCCAAAAAACTTCGTGATGACTACCGGAAGGAAAACAAATTTAGCTTAAAGGATACCTGGATTTTAACTATAGAATAAGAACCGTTTAACATACTAACGCCCAACTATTCGGCAAATAGCCGACAGTTGGGCGTTACATTTTCACGCGTTTCTATTTCCTGGCGGTCATCGCGCTTGGGGAACCTGCTTTGAATACTTTGGTCAGAAATGTAAAACTCATACTGCGATCCCGGCATGGCACCGGAGAGTGGGCTATGAAAGCCGTTTCATTCCTATCCTGAGCTTACACCATTGGGATTTCGGAATTCGCAAGCTTCTGAATGATCTACAGCTTACTTATTGAGATTGAGTTTTTAAATCTACCATTCCTATCGCTCATCCGGAATGACAGTCATAGATGTGGTGTGCAATCAACTTACTTCACCACATATTGTGCTTCAATTAAATGCTTGCCTATCTCGGTAGCAATTTCCTGGTAGCCAATTTTGTTAGGGTGGCCATCGTACTTAAAAAAGTACTTCTCCTTTTCAGGCAGGTCTATAAAATGTTGCGTAAGTTGAAAGTATGGAAGTTGATTGGCTTTTGCTATGGAAGCATAAATTGAATCAATGTGATTATTGTTCTCGTAATATCCATTTAACACATCCGAAGGCATTCGTTCTACCACATGCCCTGTAAAGTAATTCATAGGTAAATTTAGAAACATCAACGCGGCTCCGTTTGCTTTACATACCGCATTCATTTTTTCAAAGTCTTCGGTCATTTCCCTTTTAGCTTCTTGTGTAGTGGGGTGATTGGGGCTATTGAAAATAGTTACACGATCAGGAAAATCAATGTAATTATTTAACAGGCCGGGATTCAGATTTCCCGTTCTAAATAAAGTCTGAATAGTATCTGTAAGCGTGGTGAAGCGCAACTTTCGCATGCCGCTAAAATCTTTAATCAAATCATTATTATTTCCTTCCCAAACCTTTCTGATCTCGATGGTGCTGTTGTTTGGCGCTACTAACTTCAGGTAGTTGCCAAACGAGGCCATCAGGAATGACTTCACAAAAAATTTAGGACTGTTTACATTGCCCTTGGCGGTTGTTAATTTATTCTCGAAGAGTTGTGCCAGATCATCTAACTGCAGCACGGCTACCAAAACTAAATCTGGTTTTAATACCGGCACCGCTCTTGAAATAAATTCTTTATAGGTTGATGTAAACTGCCCGCCCTGGCCGCAATTGATAACCTCTACGTTTGTATAGCCATTTGCTTTCAGATAGTTTTCCATTTGCATAGGCCAACTGTATTCTACATCTACCCCCCAGCCAAACGTCCAGCTATCGACAAAACATAAAATGCGGTACGTGCCTTTTTCTTTTTCAACTCAAATCTCTTTGTTGCGTAGGCCTAATGAATTTATGTCGGCCCGGTAGTTAAACTCAACAGTAGTATAAACCGCTGCTGAATTAGGTTTAAAAATTAAACCCTCCTCTTTTAGTACCTGATCTGGATTACTGGTATCGGGTTTTGTAAATACCCCAATCAAAAAATTAATCAGAACCAAAACACCAAGCAGTATGCCAACATACGCACTGTTAAAAACTATTCCCTCTACCCGGGGCGATACCGTGTCTTTTCGTTTTACATACACCATCGCCACGATGCCAACAATCGGAATCAACCAGAAAATAAAACTCAGGATTTTTGAATCATATACCTCATGTGCGGAGTAATAGAGATACGCTGTTAATGGATTCCACATTAACACGAGCACCAAAATCAAGAACAGGATTACATTCTTCGAATTCTTCATAACCTAAGTAAGATCAACTAAACCAATTTGAAAATTTATCTGACTGTGCGCCCCCACAGAAATACGTTTAAGGAAGATCAAGGTTTTTGATTACCCTACCCGGCACACCCACCACCACACTGTTATCAGCAACATTGTGCCTTACTACACTGCCTGCACCAATCACCACATTATTTCCCACTTTTATATTGGGTAGAATAATAGCACCACTCCCTACGCTACAAAAATCGCCCACCGAGGCGCCACCCAGTAAAGTTGCCCGTGGTGAAATTTCGCTATACGCCCCTACCGTTACATCGTGATGGATAGCTGCAAAAGCATTGATCAAACTTCCTTCACCAATTGCTACACTACTGCTTACCAACACAAACTCCATCATGTTAACTCCGGCTCCGATAGAAACCTGAAACTGCCCGATGCGCGCTGATGCTGCCACAACCGTGTGCAACTTACCTCCTGCCGCCACTAATTTTTTTGCAACCTTCGCCCGAGCCTTCGGGCCGCCCAACCCTAACACCACACGGTTATCTTTCTTAAAGATTACCGATAGTTCAGCAACTCCGTGAACGATTGGAAAACGTTCGTAAAAAAAATCCGGACCATTTACGGTAACATCATCAAAGAAACACAGATCATCTACCTGGTTTAGCCCATAAAGCAAATCCAGTATTTCCTTGGCATGTCTGCTGGCTCCGGCTACTAACACAATTAATTATTTTGAACCCGTAACATGATGCGCGCCACAAAATCAATTTCTTCGAAGGTAAGCGTATGATATAGCGGCAAACATAATACCCGGCTACACACCGATCGGGCAATGGGCAACTCGGCCTTTTCCAAATACGGCAACTCATC
>DPSB01000317.1 GCA_003537495.1 Cytophagales bacterium
ACCTTCGTAACCGAACAACCAGCAACTAGAAGCCAGTTACCAGTAACCTAATAAACTGGCAACCTGCAACCGGAAACCGATTCACTCCTCCCCACCATCAATCTTGCAGAAGTTATCCATACCAATGTGCAGTAGCGCATCGCCTGCATTTACAACCGGATGATTGTTTAAGCCGACCACATAACCACTTGATGGCGATTTAACCGTTTCTTTAAACTCACCAAATGGATCGGTGATGGTACCTACCATCTGATTCTTATTTACAAAGTCGCCACTCTTAATGGTAGCTTGAAACAAGCCGGCATGTTGTGCACGGGCCCAGGATGAGTTCCAGATAATTTTATTGGCTTCTTTCGGTTCGGGGGCTTCATCAATCATGTTGAGATGCTTCATCAACCGGAGTGTGCCGCTTATGCCATCTTCAATCGCTTGCTGATCGAAGCGTAATGATTCACCACCCTCGTACACAATTATATTTTTATTCAACTTGGCTGCCTGCTGGCGAATAGAGTGTGGCCTGAATGGAGAATCAATTGTAAAGGGAGCATGGAAAGCATTCGCCAGTTCAACATTCTTTTCATCGGCCATTACGCAACGTATCTGCGGATAGTTGGTACGCATGGCACCTCCGGTATGAAAATCAATTCCATAATCGATATACGGAATAATATCGTGGGTAATATGATACGCTACGCGCGAGGCGAGCGAACCATTTTTGCTTCCCGGAAAGGAACGGTTTACATCTTTACCATCGGGTACTTCGCGCGAGTAATTTAAAAACCCATAGATGTTGATGATGGGCATGCAGATAACAGTGCCGCGCTTCACGCGATTATAACCCAGATCCAAAATTCTGCGCACAATTTCCATCCCGTTAATTTCATCGCCATGCATACCTGCGGTAAGTGCCAGCACCGGCCCCGGTTCCAATCCCCGAAAGGCATAAATAGGTGTATCGATTTGCGTACGCGAAGGTAGCCGAGCAATGTTAATGATAATCTCTTTGAATTCGCCTGGCCGTATGTGTTGACCAGCAATGGTTACGTCTTTCATTTCTTAGGTATTGGGAGATTGGGTATTAGGCATTAGGGGATTTGGTATTAGGAATTGGGAGGAGTTGGGCCGAGTGTATTGATGTATGCGTTTATTCTCTTGCCTAAGAGATCAAGTTCGTTGGTCAGCGAATTAAATTGTTGTTCTTCGATCAGGTTATGATTAAAGGCCTTCGTTAACCAGGTTTTAGTTTCGAACAATGAGCCTCTGGCAAAATAAGAGAAGTTTCTTGTTTCTTTAAAGTGATAACGACCAAGCCCTTCTGATAAATTTGCGCTTATTGAATCTGCAGACTTAACTAACTGCTTCCCGATGGTATCCTTTTCAAAATACTTCCAGGTGTCAACTAAATTCCAAACCTGTTCGCCCAACACCATAGCCTGATTATAAATCTTAAAATCTTCAAGTGTTGTAATCATACCTTAAAAAATTTACGATTATAAAAAGTTCAATTCACCCAATTCCCAATTCCTAATACCCAATTCCTAATTCCCAATTATGCATTAATCTTATCCTTCTGTATTTTCTTCTTCCCCGCATGTTTTTCCAGGTACTGATAAATCTTTCCGGCAATATCAACTTTGGTGGCGCCTTCAATTCCTTCCAGTCCGGGTGAGGAGTTTACTTCTATAATCAACGGGCCACGCTTAGAGGGCAGCATATCCACACCCGCCACACCGAGGCCCATTTTTTTTGTGGCTTCAATGGCAGCATGTTTTTCATGTCGATCGAGTTTAACCACAGTAGCCACGCCACCGCGATGCAGGTTGGATCGAAATTCACCTTCACGTGTTGCCTGGCGTTTCATGGCACCTACTACTTCTCCATTCACCACAAACGCACGAATGTCTGAACCTTTAGCTTCTTTAATAAACTCCTGCACAATAATGCGGGTCTTCACACCATGAAAAGCTTCGATTACAGATTGCGCAGCTTTTTTATTTTCTGCTAATACAACTCCAAGTCCTTGTGTGCCTTCCAACAGTTTAATTACAACTGGTGCTCCGCCCACCGCCTCAATTACACCTTCTGTATCGCGACTGTAATCCATGAAAATGGTTTTGGGCAAACCCAAGCCTGCGCGTGAAAGTATTTGCAGACTTCGCAGCTTATCGCGCGAGCGAATCAACGCCTGCGATTCAACGGCTGTAAAAACTTTCATCATTTCAAATTGACGTACAACTGCTGCTCCATAAAAAGTTACGGACGCACCAATACGCGGAATGATGGCATCGAAATAATCCAATCGTTTGCCATTGTACCACACCATGGGATTTTTCTTTTCAATCAGCAACACGCATTTCATGTGGTCGATGATTTCTACCTTATGTCCCCGCTTTTCACCGGCTTCCTTCAGTCGTTTGGTAGAATACAACTTGGGGTTTCTGGATAATATGGCAATGTTCATGTGCCTTGGGTTTTGTGTTGGTAAGATAAGTCATTTTTAGTGACGTCAATCAGAAAGCGGTCACGCAATATTTTACGACCCAATAGTACCGGAAATTTCAGATTACCCCGATTGCTTAATGAGAATTCGGCCCGGATTAAATGATGATAAATTCTTATAGTAGTCTTAATTACGTAACGTAGCTCGGCTTCACCAAACGAGTTTTTGATTTCGCGTTGTTTGAATTTTTTAAAGACATATTTTTTACCGGTAAACTCCGGATGTTCTTCATCCAATAGTACAAATTCAAGGTTGCCATCAATTACTTCTACCCGCGAACAATGTAAACTACAATTATAGGCACCGGTATCAATTTTAGCATGAATATCGGTTAACCCCAATTTGGGTAAGTCCACACGATCAGATCGGCCAAGTGTTAACATAATTTAAGCTATGCAGAAATTTTGAAATAAAAAAAGCCCCGGTAAATCAGGGCTTATGAATGCATTATGAAAGTATTAGTACTTGATGGGCACCCGTACAAGGGTGTTTTCCCAGGCAATAACCATTGCATCTTTGCCATCGAACATGATGGTGAAAGCCTCCACCTCAGCTTCTGGTTTGCCAACCGGAACTTTAATGCGGGCTACATCTTTCGATTCTTCGTACTCGTAAGCACCCCAGGTATCCAGTTTGGTATTAAAGATAATAGTCCACTCAGTTTTATCAGGGATTGCATACATGGTGTAGGTACCCGCTTTTACAACCTTATCACCGAAAGTAATATCCTGATAAAGTTTTATTTCAGTTGCTTCATTAGCACCC
Source organism: Cytophagales bacterium (assembly GCA_003537495.1). Lineage (GTDB taxonomy): Bacteria > Bacteroidota > Bacteroidia > Cytophagales > Cyclobacteriaceae > ELB16-189. The sequence goes on from DPSB01000317.1 coordinate 3,266, forward strand.
AGACGCCATACTTTTCCAAATGCTTCGGTGCCACCTAACATAGTGCGACCTTTTTTGGAAGGACGGCCATAGACTACTTTAGCCAAGGGAGCGGTATTGCGTCCGTTCGGGCGGAAGTAGGCAATATCAGCCGGGCTTGGATCAAGGCCCGGAAGTTTTTGAGCAGTTGAATCCAATGTTCCAATTATCAGAAAGAAAGCTGTTGCTAACAGTGCGAAATGTGTGTTTTGTTTTTTCATAAGCTTGTTAATATTACTTAAGCCAATTTATAAAAAAAGCCCGTGTTGTTCAGGGCTTTCGTTTTATATCTTATCCTTTCGTGATTTTAAATCCAACCTGGGTATTCTCCCACTTTAATACTACTTGACTTTTTCCGGCTTCAATGGTAAATGTTTCTACAAAGGCCGAAGTTTTTGAAGGTTTCACTTTCACACGAACCACATCCTTTGCATCAGAATAGTCATACGGACTTCCGTCTGCTTGCTTGTTAATAATGATTACCCATTCGTTTTCGCCAGGAATAGTAAACAACCCGTATTTACCTTTTGCTATAGCCTGGCCTTCAAGTTTTACGTTTCCGCTAAACTCTATGCTTGTTGTAGCATTAGCACCCGTACGCCAAACTTCTCCGTAAGGAACTAAGTCACCCATAATCTTACGTCCTTTTGCCGATGGCTGGTGATAATCAATAGTAACCTTTACACCATCAATAGTGCCTTCTGCTTTGGCTGGTGGACTGGCTGGTTTTTTGTCTTGCGCAAATACGCTTGCACAAAGTGCTACCGCGAACAGGGTGAGAGTCAGACTCAATAGTTTTTTCATAGAATTGATTGTTTAATTACTGTTTAACAGAACGGAATGTAGTTCAAATATAGCTTTTGAACACACTCTTAAACGATGATGCGAGGAATTGTTCTGTAATACAGATCATTTTACAAAAAATTAACAGAAACGGAGAGGTTTAAACGAACAGCTCTATCTGTCGTTTTAGAAATTCTGTGGGCACAACCCCAGATTGACGCCATTTAGCTTCGCCATTCTTAAAAATAATCAATGTTGGAACTCCCTGAACCTGAAATTGCTGAGCTAACATGGGGTTTTTATCCACATCAATTTTTACGATGCGTACTTTATCGCCCACTTTTCCTTTTAGTTCTTCCAGAATTGGAGCCATCATTTTGCAAGGCCCACACCATTCGGCAGAAAAATCTACCAGCGTGGGTTTTTCGCTGTTAATGATTTCTGAAAAACTTCCTGTTGCCATTTATGCTGTAATAAGTTGGTTCGAATTTACCACGATTTTAGAAGTCATGGTAACTTTTGATTTGATCGAATTCGAAATCAAACAAGCGGCTTCTGCCTTCAATAATACACGCTCTGCCCGCTCACGATCTTTTTCGTGTGCGATTGTTACGGTTGGTTCAAGTGCTATTTCGGTCATTAAAAATTTTCCATCTACTTGCTCCAGTTTTCCTTTTGCGTTCGATGTAAAGGCTGTGAACTCCAGCTTTGAATTTTCGGCAATCGCTAAAAATGTAGTCATTAAACAACTGTTCACAGCTGCGGTAAACAAATGTTCGGGCGACCAGATGCCCGGTATGCCTTTCGGAAATTCGGGTGGCGTTGCTACTTCAATACAACCCGCAGTTGAAGCAGGTGCATTTAACTCGGGCGAGCACATCATTCCTTTCCGATCTTTATTCCACGCAACCGAAACATTATAAAAGTGGATCAAGAAATGCA
>DPSB01000055.1 GCA_003537495.1 Cytophagales bacterium
CGGTATTGGTTGGGAAGTCTTCCATAATCGCGGTAACGTGAAAATCCTGATCATCAGACCGCAGCACTTCGCCTACTGCATCTTCTTTATTAAAATACTTAATGGCCGAACGTTTTGAAATAATTGCTTCGTTGGGTTCGTCTAATCCCTTTTCACTATCACCAACTAAAATTTTACGATCAAATACTTTAAAGAAATTCGGCTGCACATAGGCTATGCCTCGCTCTTCATCGTACTTTTTGGGTTCACCACTTGCTTGTGGAATTACTATTAATCCACCGTTCCGGTATGAAACAAATGTAACTTCTTCGGCTTCGGGAAAATCGGCATCAAACACTTCCGGGAAACCGGGATACACACCCGATGTATAATTCTTGCCATCGTTGCCATCGGATTGCACATTGGCACGGTAAATACGATGGTAGTTACTATGATAGGTGTCGAAACTTTTGTGATAGCGTACCAGCAAAAAAAGTATAAGGCTGGTAGCAAGGCCAAGCGTAAGGCCGCTGATATTTAAAAGGGTGGTTCCGCGCTGACGAAGCAGATTTCGCACCGCGGTTTTAAAATAGTTTCTGAACATAATCGCAGCAGTTAACTTTGGTTAGGATGCAATTCGGGCCGTAAAAGGTGTAACAAATGCCAACTCTGTGCCAGCTCTATTTTTTAGCGAATTCATACGGTTTTAGAGTATACTATTGTCCAAAATCGCTGACTTCCGTCCGCATGCGGACGATATGATAATTTTAAAATAGCCTAATTGAAATTGGTTTATTAGTTTTACGATATGATTCAGCAACTACTTATTGCTATTCTTTTTTTGACCGCTGTTGTTTACTTAGGTCGCATAGGCTGGCGAAGCTGGCGTGCGAAAAATGCGTGCGAAGCTGGCTGTGGAAAATGTAAAGTTGCTGATGTTGGTCTCGACATAAATCTCAAAAAGCAAGGCCAGATCAATTAATGAATTGCGTAAGGTTGCTTTACGCTCAGGCCCACACCTTTGTTCCCTCCGTACAATTTTTACACATCTCTATTTCGTTGCGCGAGCGAAGCAAGCTTGATCGGAAGTCTTGATATTTTTTACTGCTCCAGATTTCTTTAAACGACTGGGTTTGTAAATCTCCCATTATATAATGGGCATCTTTATCAAAACAACAAGGCACTACTTTCCCATCCCAGGTAATCACGCAACTCTGCCACATCTTCCAACAATGGCTGGCTAGATCGTTTTTAATTGAATAGGTATTATCGCTATTCTTTTGATAGCGCGAATACTTATCAAGCGTTGGAATTAAATCTGAACCATGTTCATAATCATAAATCTGTGCTGTCTTTAAAGCCACATGATCTACACCAATCTCTTTTGCAAGTTGATGCACGGCTTCAATCTGATGTTCGTTTGGCTTAACAACCAAAAACTGAAACACAACAAACGGTGTAAGCGACTTCAATTCTTTTTTCCAACGAACAATGTTCTTAGCACCCTCAATAACTTTATCAAGTTTACCTCCTACCCGATAAGCTTCGTATGTTTCTTGCGTAGTACCATCAATGGAAATGATAAGGCGATCCAACCCCGATTCGATTGTTTTTTTGGCGGCTGCATCGTTCAGATAATGTGCATTGGTAGAAGTTGCTGTATAAATGTTTTTGTTCGATGCGTATTGAACCAACTCTAAAAACTGCGGATGTAGATACGGTTCGCCCTGAAAATAAAATGTGAGATAAGAAAGTGATGTGGCTAATTCATCAATCACTTTTTTGAATAAATCTGATTGAAGCATCCCAGTTGGTCGCGTAAACGAACGCAAGCCCGAAGGACATTCCGGACAGCGCAGGTTACAGGATGTGGTTGGCTCTATGGAAATAGCTGTTGGCAGTGCCCAATGTGAAGCTTTGCCTGATAGGCGCGAGTATTGGTAGCTTGACAATACTTTTGCAGCATTATAGACCCGCTTGGGCGTTGCTTTTCGCAACAGGTTTAGTGTATCATTAAAATTGCCGCGCAAGGCATCCATCTTCCAAAATTACTTTTTGAAAGGCTATTGTCTATCTTTCGGAACAATTATTTAATCATGCAAAGATTCCTTTCGGTAATTGTTCTGTTATTATCTACTATGCAGGTATTTGCACAGGAGCCTACACTTTCTGATAAGGCTGAAATCTCAATCATTACCTGTGGCCCTGATCCCAACGAACTTTATAGCGCCTTCGGGCATAGCGCTGTACGGGTGATTGATCCGGTTACCGGAATAGACTATGCGTTTAATTATGGCGTGTTTGATTTTGATCAACCAAACTTCTATTTGAATTTTGCGCGTGGAAGAAACTATTATTTACTAGCCGTTTACAATTACATAGATTTCGAGAGAGCCTATAAACGCGATGGCCGATTTATACACGAGCAGGTATTACAGTTAACACCAACACAACGCGATAAAATTTATAGCTTTTTACTTTGGAATGCACAACCCGAAAACCGCACCTATCGCTACGATTATTATCATGATAATTGTGCTACGCGCATTCGCGATATACTGGTTAATCAATTGGCAGGTGACTTAAAAATTGATAGTACTTCTTTTAGTGCTGAACATTCTTTCAGACAAAAAACAGACGAGTACCTGGGTCCTTTGCCCTGGGGTGATTTAGGAATAGATATTTGTTTGGGGTTGCCGATTGACAGAACCATGCATGCCAATGAATATATGTTTCTGCCCGATTACCTCGAATCGTTTACAGACCGTACACAGGTAAAATCAGATAGTGGTTGGGTAGCGTTGGTAAAAGAAAAAAGAATCATCGCTGCTGCAACAGTTGAACCCTGGAATTCGCTTGTGCATCCGTGGCTTGCTTTCTTTTTGCTACTTATGATCATCATTTCAATTTCTTTCTTCGATTGGAAACGTAAGAAGTTAAGTCGATGGTTTGATGTAACCTTGTTTGGTTTAACAGGATTAATCGGGCTACTCCTCTTCGCACTTTGGTTGTTTACCGACCATCACGATGCGGCCCGAAACTTTAACTTGTTATGGGCTTTTCCGCTACACTTATTTGCAAGCCTGATGTTATTCAGCAAGCGCAGTAAGAATTTACTAAGCAAATACTTTTTGTTTTGCTTAGTAATCCTTGCTCTCACACTTGTGTTTTGGTGGGCATTGCCACAAGAATTGAATGTATATCTTATTTCTGTAGCTGCCGGACTTGCAATACGGTGTTTGTTGAATTGGAGATTATTGCCACAGATTCACTGATTATTCTGTGAATCTGTGGCGAGCACTTAGATGTGAATAGGCCTGTTAGCTGTGGCCGCTAAGCATGCTTCTTTTACTGCCTCCATATAAGTAGGATGTGCATGACTCATACGCGAAACATCTTCAGCAGATGCGCGATATTCCATGGCCACTACCCCAGCAGCAATCATATCTGCGGCACGCGCACCAATAATGTGTACGCCTAAAATTTCATCGGTATTCTTATCGGCAAGTATTTTAACAAGTCCATCTAGATCCATAGAAGCACGGGCACGGCCCAATGCTTTGTAAGGAAAATTACCAACCTTATAAGCCTTACCCTGTTCTTTTAATTGTTCTTCGGTTAAACCTACACTGGCCACCTCAGGCCATGTGTACACCACACCCGGAATAAGATTATAATTTATATGTGGCTTTTGTCCGGCAAACTGCTCAGCTACCAACACGCCTTCTTCTTCAGCTTTGTGCGCCAGCATGGCACCACGCACCACATCTCCAATGGCATAAATATTATCCACCTTGGTTTTCAGGTGATCATCAACCGGAATTTTTCCCTTGTCGAGTTCCATTCCAATTTTATCTAAACCAAGTCCATCCGTATATGGTTTACGGCCTACACTCACCAAACAATAATCGCCTTTCAACTCAATAGCAGCTCCACCATTTTTGGGTTCTACTTTCAACACAACCTCTTTGCCCTTATTCTCCAGCGCAGTAACCTTGTGACCAAGAAACAAATCCATACCCAACTTCTTGGCGACTTTGGCAAGTTCTTTACCCATTGTTCCATCCATAGTAGAGATCAGGCTATCCATAAACTCGACTACGGTTACTTTAGAACCAATGCGCGCGTAAACTGAACCGAGTTCCATACCGATTACACCACCACCAATAATAATCAGATGCTTCGGAATTTCTTTAAGTTCTAAGGCTTCGGTGCTAGAGATAATTCTCTTTTTATCGAATGGCGCAAATTGAAGTGGGGTTGGTTTCGATCCGGTGGCTATGATTACTTTCTCTGTAGTAATCTGAGTTTCTTTGCCATCCTTGCTTGTGATCTTAATCGTGTTCTTATCTACAAACGATCCTACACCTGTGTGAACTTCAATTTTGTTTTTCTTCATCAGAAAAGCAATCCCGTCCACATTGGCCTTCACCACACCTGCTTTGCGTTTAATCATTTGTGTGAGGTTAGCTTTTGGCTCGTTGATATCAACACCATGTTCTTTAAACGTATGTGCAGCATTGTGAAAATGCTCACTCGAATCAAGTAAGGCTTTGGAGGGAATACAACCTACGTTTAAGCAAGTACCACCGAGTGTATCGTACTTTTCGATGATGGCAGTTTTAAAACCAAGTTGTGCACAGCGAATTGCTGCCACATATCCTCCGGGGCCTGAGCCAATAACGGTTACGTTGTATTGCATAAAAACTAAGCTTGATTTAAAATTTCATATTATTACACTCCCAAAATCAATCTTCCCGGATCTTCCAACAACTCTTTCACGCGCACCAGAAAGCTTACTGATTCACGTCCGTCTACAATACGATGATCATACGAAAGTGCCAGGTACATGATAGGTCGTATCACCACTTGTCCGTCTTTTACAACCGGCCGCTCTACAATATTATGCATCCCTAAAATTGCGGATTGGGGTGGATTAATAATAGGCGTTGAAAGCATGGAACCAAACACCCCACCATTGGTAATCGAGAATGTTCCCCCTTGCATTTCATCTATTGAAAGTTTTCCATCACGACCCTTTGTTGCCAACCGAACTACTTCGGCTTCAATCTGATCGAACGAAAGTGATTCGGCATTGCGGATTACCGGAACAACCAAACCTCGTGGCGTTGAAACTGCAATCGAAACATCGCAGTATTCATGATAGATAACTTCATCGCCATTGATCTGCGCATTTACTGCAGGCCATTCTTTCAAAGCAATACAAACTGCCTTGGTGAAGAACGACATAAACCCAAGTCCAACGCCATACTTTTCCTTGAACTTATCTTTATACTTCGAACGCAAATCCATCACCGGCTTCATATCCACTTCGTTAAACGTAGTGAGCATGGCCGTTTCGTTCTTAACGGATACGAGACGTTTGGCAATCGTCTTCCGCAACGAAGTCATTTTTTCATTGCGTTTATTGCGACCACCACCCGATGTAATTACAGGAGCAGATGCCGGAGCTTTGGTTTCAGTTTTAGGAGTAGACGGTTGTGCCTTGGTTGCATCTTCCTTGGTAATTCTTCCACCCACACCCGTACCGCTAACCTGCGAAGAAGAAATTCCTTTCTCTTCCAAAATTTTTGCTGCAGCAGGTGATGGATGCCCAGATGCATAAGTCTTATCACCTCCACCAGAAGTCGTAGCAGGTGTAGAGGTTGCAGAAGTTGTGGTTGGAACGCCTTCCATGATTTCAATTTTGCAGATCAATCCGCCAATAGGCAAGGTGGTTTTTTCTTGTGCCACTATTCTTAAAATACCATTGGCTTCGGCTGGTAATTCAAACGTTGCCTTGTCGGATTCAACTTCAGCAATCACTTCATCCAACTTTACAAAATCACCATCTTTCTTTAACCAGGTTGAAATAGTTACTTCGGTGATTGATTCCCCTACTGCAGGAACTTTCATTTCTTTCACACCACCTGTTGCTTTTGGTGCAGCCGTTTCAGTTGTTTTGGTTTCTGCCTTTGGTGAAGGCGTTGTTGCTGCACCACCATCTGCTATCTCACAGATTACTGTACCAATCGGAACAACTTCTCCTTTTGCTTTCGATATTTTCAGAACACCGGCCTGCGGGGCAGTTAATTCAAATGTTGCCTTGTCGGATTCGAGTTCGGCAATCACTTCATCCATCTTCACCACATCACCATCTTTCTTGAGCCAGTTGGCAATTGTCACCTCTGTGATTGATTCGCCTACGGTTGGAACTTTTACTTGTTGAGCCATTTCGTAATTAGATTTTGTGTTGAAGAATTATGATTCGAGTGCCTGAGCAACAATTTTTTCCTGTTCTACTTTATGCACTTTGTTATAGCCTGTTGCAGGCGAAGCACTTGCCTTGCGAGCAATTACTTCCAGACCCGGCATATAGCGCAACATATACGACCAGTAACCCATGTTGGAAGGTTCTTCCTGAACCCAAACTTGTTTCGCGCCTTTGTATTTTTTCAATACGGCATTCAATTGCTTTTCAGGGAAAGGGTGGAGTTGCTCAACTCTAACAAGAGCTACATCTTTGGTTTTACGTTTCTGCGCACCTTCCAATAAATCGTAATATACTTTACCTGTGCAAAGCACAACTTTCTTTACATCTTTTGCATTTACGTTTGCATCATCAATCACTTCCTGGAATGAACCCTTGGTAAAGTCTTTCATAGGAGAAACTACCAATGGATGACGCAGCAATGACTTAGGCGAAAACACCACACATGGCTTGCGGAATTCCCACGTTACCTGCCTGCGCATTAAATGGAAAATATTAGCAGCCGTTGTAGGGTTGGCTACAATCATGTTGTATTCAGCTGCTAGTTGAAGGAAACGTTCAGGTCTTGCATTAGAGTGCTCTGGACCTTGCCCTTCGTATCCATGTGGCAACAACATCACCATACCATTCTGGCGTTGCCATTTTGATTCAGCACTCGATAAAAACTGATCGATGATTACTTGTGCTCCATTGGCGAAATCACCAAACTGTGCTTCCCAAATTACAAGCGCATGTGGCGATGACATGGCATAACCATACTCAAAACCTAAAACACCAAACTCTGAAAGCAAGGAGTTATAAATATGAAGCTTCCGCTGATTTTTATCAATATGATCCAGACCGCAATATGGCTCGTTCGTATTGGCATCAAAGAAGTAAGCATGGCGGTGCGAGAATGTTCCGCGCTTTACATCTTGCCCTGACATCCGTACCGGAATTCCTTCAGTAAGTAAAGAACCATACGCAAGCAATTCCGCTTCGGCCCAACCCAATACTTTACTTTCAAAGAAAGCTTCTTTGCGATCTTTCAACAGCTTTTCAATCTGCTTCAATGGTTTAAAGCCTTCCGGAATAGTTGTTAAGGCTTTACCCACCTTATCAACTATTGCTTGCGATAAACTTGTATCGGGCGATTGATCAAAATCTGCTGGCTTTGCATTACGCAACTTCTCCCATTCTTCTTCAATTTTTTGAGACTTGTATGGAAGTGGTTTCTGTTTTACTTCATTCAACCGGTCTTGCAACTGGTTTCTGAATTTCACATCCATGTCTTCCGCAAGGTTTGCATCCACATCGCCCCGCTCAATCAACTTCTTTACATACACTTCGCGTGGATTCGGGTGCTTCGCAATCAGGTTATATAACTTTGGTTGCGTGAATTTTGGTTCGTCACTTTCGTTGTGGCCATGTCTGCGATAACAAAGCAGATCGATGAAAATATCTTTACCAAATTTCTGGCGATACTCTACGGCAAGATTTGCGCAAAACGTTACAGCCTCGGCATCATCTCCATTTACGTGCAGTACAGGTGAATCCACAATCTTAGCAATATCAGTACAATAAATACTGGTGCGGGCATCATCAAAATCGGTAGTAAAGCCAACCTGGTTATTGATTACAAAGTGTATCGTTCCACCTGTTGTGTAACCGGGCAAGCCCGACATCTGAATAACTTCATACACAATTCCCTGGCCAGCAACGGCAGCATCGCCATGAATCAGAATGGCCATGCCTTTGCGTAAGTCGCCTTTATATTCATCATCAATCTGGCCGCGTGTATAACCTACAACCAAAGGGTCAACCGCTTCCAGGTGCGAAGGGTTAGGTGTAAGCTTCACATAAATTTTATTCTTCGATGGTGTATCAATATAACTTGCGTACCCGAGGTGATACTCCACATCGCCATCGCCCGTAGTTAGGTCGGGGTTCACATTCCCCTCAAACTCTGTAAAGATCTGTTCGTACGTTTTACCCAGAATATTGGAGAGCACATTTAAGCGACCGCGGTGCGCCATCCCAATTACAGTTTCCTTAACACCCAACTCTGCTGCTTTATTAATGATGGTCTGCAAAGCCGGAATGGTATTCTCACCACCTTCCAGCGAAAATCGTTTTTGCCCTAAAAACTTGGTGTGCAAAAAGTTTTCGAACACAACTGCTTCATTCAGTTTTGCGAGAATCCGCTTCTTTTCATCAAGCGTGGGATTATTGTTATAATATTCCTTCTCGCACTTTTCGAAAAACCAACTACGCACTTCATCGTTACGGATAGAATTGTATTCAAAGCCAATTGGTCCAAGATAAACCTGGTTTAGCTTTTCGATAATTTTTCGCAATGTTGCGCGACCCATTCCTATTTCAGCTCCCACATCAAACTCAGTATCCAGATCAGCATCGGTAAGCCCAACACTTTTATGATCGAGGGTAACATTATGATTTCTGCGTG
>DPSB01000406.1 GCA_003537495.1 Cytophagales bacterium
TATTTTTCACTAACGCCTCCGCTACAATCAAATCTTCAGGCGTAGTAATCTTGATATTTTCATAGCTCCCTTCGAATAGAGAAATTGTGTGGCCTAACTTTTCCACTACACTTGCATCATCTGTCATGGTAACATCTTCTTTCAATTGGTAGGCTTGTTTGATCAGATCAATCGAAAAAGTTTGCGGAGTTTGAATAAGCCGGAAGCGTGAACGATCCATTGCTTTTGTATTGTCCTGGTCCGTCATGCGGATAGATTCTTTCAAGCGCACTGCTGCTACGGCCGATTGATGTACAGCTGCCAGCCGAAACGAGGCACCAATAATATCTTCACTTACCAACGGTCGCACCCCATCGTGGACCGCAACCAGTCCGGGACCGGTAATTTTTTCTAACCCATTCTTTACGGATTGAAACCGGGTTTCGCCACCTTTTTGAAGAATGATCGGCTTAGTGAAGTTGTACTTTTTGCAGATATCATTCCAGATCGCGAAATCATCTTCTGGCAATACCAACACGATGGTAATATTTTCTGAATACCGATAAAACGCTTCCAATGTGTGGAGCAGAATTGGTTTACCTGTTAGCTCCAGAAACTGTTTCGGCAATTTGCTTTTAATGCGTGTGCCTTTGCCACCGGCAACAATAAGGGCGTATTCAGAATTCATCAGGAGAATTTTGAAGTATTTCGTGAAGAACTTTTTTAAGTTCAGGTAAGTAGATATCGAGAATTCTCCACACGATCTCTAAATTGATCATATCATATTCATGAACCAGAATGTGGCGGCATCGAATTATTCGACTCCATTCTACTTGCTGGTACTTATCGCGATATTCTTTTGATAGGCGATTTGAAGCTTCGCCAATTACAATGAGTTTATAAACAATCGCGGCTTGAGCTTTCTTGTCAGATGTGAATTGGTCATACGTCTGACCTTCCGTAAAACTCTCAACATCAGCAATGGCGTCAAGAATATCAATAATAATTAATCGTTGTAATTTCTTAGACATCTATTGCATCAGCTTCAATATAAGGCCGGTAGTGAGGTTTTAAGTATTTTCTTGAAATCAAATCAACTTTTTTAACTCGAAGTAGATTTTCCAGATATTCAACTAAATCAACTATTTCAAGCCCGATTGGCCCATTAAATTCTACAAGCAAATCCACATCACTCTCAGACGTTTGTTCGCCACGCGCAAACGATCCAAATAAAGCCAGGCTTGCAACCGGGTATTTTTTTTGGATTTCGGCCTTATGAGCCCGGAGTATGGTAAGAATGTCTTCCCGCGTCATGCTGTAAAGTTATAAAAAACCGAGTTAAAGATTATTTTTGAATATGATTCTGATCCGGGCTTTGTTGTTGGTGTTTAATGTGGCCGTGGTAGCTTACCTGATATACCGCATTCTGCAAATTCAAAAGACGGATCATCCCTATAAAACCTGGATAATACTAATCAGTATTTTTTTACTCTTGTTGCCCGCAACCATGTTAATGGGATTGGTACGACCATCTGTTGTTTACGGTTTACTCTATCCCATCGCAATCGGTGTACATCTCTACTTGATTCGTAATTCATAAAATCTTCACTCTGCATCGGCATCTATTGCCTACCTTTGCGGTATGGAAAATCCGGTTATAATTTTTGGAGCAAATGCTTTGGGTCGCGCGGCCCGCGAAATTTTTGAAACAAACGAAGTGGTGGTCTATGGCTTTTTAGACGACAATAAAAAATTGCACAACACCCAGCTTGATGAAGTCACCATCTTAGGTGATACCGATAACGATGGTTTTCTGAAACTGATTGGTAAAAAGTGCGAGGCCTTTGTGGCAATTGATGATAATAAATTACGCAAATCAATTGTGAAGATGTTGCAGGAAGTGCGCCATGTACAACCCGTTAATGCAATTCATTCGAAAGCAACCGTTTCGGTGTTGGCAGCCATCGGACATGGAAATTTTATTGACTTCAATTCCTACCTGGCACCGGGCGCTAAAGTTGGTAATCACTGTTTGATACATACCAAAGTATTTATTGGCGTAGAAACTTCTTTGGGCGATTTTGTACAGATAGGTGCAGGAAGTAATATCAATCCCAATGTAACTATTGAAGACGAAGTGTTTATCGGTTCTGGTGTAACGATTGTATCCGGCATAACGATTGGTAAAGGCGCGCGCATTGGTGCAGGTTCGGTTGTGGTGGCTCCGGTTAAAGCTGGCGAAACCGTGTTTGGCAATCCCGCGAAAGCGGTTAATTAAAAATTTAGAATTTAAGATTTAAAATCGACTGGGTAGCGGAAATGTGTGAATCTTAAATTTTGAATCCGAAATTTTAAAATTCAATCTATGAAAATCTCCGAAACCGATCTGATCTTAAATCCCGATGGCAGTGTTTATCATCTTAACCTGCTGCCCAAAAATATTTCTGATACAATTATTGCCGTGGGCGATCCCAGCCGCGTGTACATGGTAAGCCAGTATTTCGATGAAGTAGAATTTGAAATGAACAAGCGCGAGTTCATTACACATGTTGGTAAATACAAAGGCAAACGGATTACGGTTATCAGCACGGGCATTGGTTCCGATAACGTGGAAATTTTTTTTAATGAGTTAGATGCGTTGGTGAACATCGATTTGAAAACCCGTGAACCGAAGGCCCGCAAAAAAAAATTAAAAGTAGTTCGCATCGGTACCTCTGGCGCATTGCAGGAAGATATTCCTGTAGGTACACATCTGCTTTCGGATTATGCAGTAGGTTTAGATAACCTGATGAATTTTTACGATTTGCCCATGGATGATTTTGAAACCGGGCTTGCGCACGATATCCAAAAAAAAACCGGGTTGCCGTTTATGCCGTATGTAGTGCGTGGGTCAGAAGCATTGCGCGATCAAATTGAGAACGACATGCAAATTGGTAATACCGTTACATGCCCCGGTTTTTATGCGCCACAAGGTCGTGAGTTACGGTTGCCTATTCGCTTCCCCAAGTTGCTGGAGGACTTAAATTATTATCACAAGGGAGATTTCTGGTTAACCAATTTCGAAATGGAAACTTCGGCCTACTATGCCTTTGGCAGATTGTTGGGTCATGAGGTGCTGAGTGCAAATGCCATCATCGCAAACCGCATCAAGAATAAATTTGCGAAAGACCCGAATAAAGTGGTTGAGAGTCTGATCAAAAAAGTATTGGATAGAATTTAAAAACTCTATCCAATACGAGGTATTCTATCTCGTAGAATTCATACTCTCCATCCGCACAATGTGCTTGCTGGCGGTATAGGTATCGGTGTTATAAAAGCCCGATAAAATGCGGTGTGCTATCTGCTCCACAATTAATTCATCATCGGTTTTATCTTCTTTACCACGCCAGAATACACGTTGTGGGTGGCGCCTCATATCTTCCACATAGGCACGTGCATGGTTAAACTGATCGTCAGTAAAAGTAATGGTAAAGCAGGTTTTAACTTTTTGAGTTTCCATAGTTCCTGGGTTTGATTC
>DPSB01000533.1:0-1608 GCA_003537495.1 Cytophagales bacterium
GCATGGTATAAATTTTATTCTTCAGATAAATGGGTAAGAAAAATACCCCTACTACAATCAAGGTTGCTGCAGCCATCCACTCGTAAGTGGCAATGGCAAGCCCCATACTAAATCCATTGCCCGACATACCGATCATCTGCTCGGCCGAAATGTTGGACGCAATCAGCGAAGCACCAATGGCCCACCAGGTAAGCGAACCTTCAGCCAGAAAAAAATCTTTTGAATCAACAGTGGCTTTCTTTTTTCGTTGATAAATCCAGTACCCATATCCGGCAACGATTATGAAGTAGATGACAAAAACAATGTAGTCTTTAGATTCCATGAACGGCTATAGGTTTAGAGTGTATATTAATGTGCAACCAGCTTTATGCAATGGTTTTCTGAATAAAAATCAGGTTCTTTTTTGAAAGTAGCAACTGCCGTGGCTTAACTACCCGCGATTATTTTTTGAATGGCACAAGCCTTCAACCTGGTTTTGGGTTAACACTTGTAAGCCTTTTTGCCCGCCCGCTGGCGGACGGTTGCATAACTGAAATGGACACAGATGTAAATCAAAAGTTCGTAACCTAAATGAATTCAATTGATTAGGTGCTGGTACGGGCTTTGAAATTGCATGCAACAAATACCAACCTATGATCCGCAATTACGTGGTGCTGTTTCTTCGCAACCTAAGTCGCCAAAAGCTTTTCAGTATTATAAATCTGCTTGGGTTAACCGTAAGTATTTCAAGCGCAGTGCTGATCTACCTGTATGTACGGCATGAATTGAGTTACGACAGTTTTCACAACCATGCTGATCGCATTTACAGGGTTAATCAAACTTTTATCTGGGGCGAGAACGATAACAATCAGTTTTCATCTACCGGGCCGGGGGTTGCTACAGCCCTTCGGGCCGAACTTCCCGAAGCCGAGTTGTTAACCAGCATCCACACACCAGGCAATTTTATTATCAGTTATACCAATCCAAAAGGTGAAGTATTGGTATTTGAAGAGGATGAAGTTCTGGCTGCCGATACCAACTTCTTTGCCATGTTTAACTTCCCATTGCTTCAGGGCGAACCAGACAATGCATTAAGACAAGCCAACACCATGGTGATGAGTGAATCTACGGCCAAAAAATACTTTGGTGATGAGAACCCAATCGGCAAATTAGTGCGGTTGGGTACATTCGATAATCAGCAAACCTATGAAGTAACTGGTGTTGTAAAAGATACTCCCGATAATTCCTACATCGAGTTTGATGTGTTGCTTTCCATGAGCAGCTTTCCAACCATTGCCCGTTTGCATTGGAGCTGGGTGTTTACTCAACTGGAAACCTATGTGCGTTTACACGAAGGAACTGATTTTGCAAACACACAAACCAAGCTGGCCACTATTCCACGCAAGTATGCAGAAGAAACGCTGCAAAGAGTAATGAATGTATCGTACGAAGAATACATTAAATCAGGTAAGAAATGGGATTTGTTTTTGCAACCTATGCTGAGTATTCATCTACCTGATCAGGTAGTTTACAACCGACTGAATGAACCCGGCAATAAAAAGATGGTATATGCAATGTCGGGCATAGCGATGTTTATTCTGTTGCTGGCCTGCATCAACTTTATGAATT
>DPSB01000533.1:1890-2647 GCA_003537495.1 Cytophagales bacterium
TCAACTTTATGAATTTATCAACGGCACAATTTACACGCAGGGTTAAAGAAGCAAGCGTAAGAAAAATACTCGGCCTTGGGCGTAAGGAGTTAAGTCTTAATTATTTTCTGGAAGCTCTCGCTTTTTGCGCCATTGCCTTGGTCGCTGCACTTGCTCTCGTTCAGTTAACCATGCCCGCGTTTAGCACGCTCACTGGCCAACAGATTTCTATTGATCTATTTAGCGATGGTGGATTGGTGTTCTCAATAGTAGCCCTCGTTATAATCATGGCACTTATTGCCAGTAGTTACCCCACGTATTTCCTTACGGGATTTCACCCGGTTGAAGGTATGAAAGGAAAACTAAAGGCTGGCACCAGAGGCAAAGTGTTTCGCAATGGCTTGGTGGTGTTTCAATTCAGTGTTTCCATTGTATTGGTAGCATGTACAGCCATTGTGTTTCAACAGTTGAATTATGTTACCGAAAAAGAAATTGGCTTTGATAAAGAAAATTTACTGGTGCTTAACCATGTAAACCTGGTGAAAGATCCGGAGACACTTGTAAAAGCTACCGAAAACGTGAACGGTGTTATCCACGCCAGCACATGCACTTCGGTACCACCGCGGGTATGGGGTGGCGATAAGTTTAGTGCCGATGGCATGAACAGCCAGACGTTTGCGCTTAATTATACCAGTGGCGATGAAGCCTTCATTCCCACTATGAGCATTAAAATAAAATACGGTCGCAATTTTATAGCCGATAATGGTGGCGATTATGA
>DPSB01000506.1 GCA_003537495.1 Cytophagales bacterium
TTTCTATTTCAGCTGTCCAGATGCCGCGACCGTGTGTAGCAATTACAACCTGGTTATCCACGCCCTTCATATCCCACACGGCTACATTCGGAAAATCATCCAGTAACTCCCACGTAGCGCCATTGTCTTGCGATTCTACAATTCCAATTTCGGTTCCCGCCCAGATAATATCCGGATTATCAGGACGAACATACACACAATACACCGCTACATCCGGGAAACCGGTTGAACTTGAACTGGCCAATCCAAAACCAGAAATGTCTTGCCAGGATTGACCAAGATTTGTAGTACGCAAAATTTTAGGTCTGCCCGCAAAAGAGAAAATGGCATAGGCAGTATTAGGTTGAGTTGGGTGCGAAGCGAGTTTGGTAATGCCGCCCAGAGTACGATCGGTAGAATTATTTGTGGCGTTAAAAGTCTGACCACCATTTGTACTTACATGAAGATTACGCAACGTGCCGGAATTCACCATGCCACTTCCAGCCCAAACAATGTTGGCATTTGCTTTCGAAACTTCGACATCCATTAATGAAGTTGAGCCACCCCATTTTTCTGTTATCCCGGTTAATGTCCAGGAGGTACCAAAGTCACTCGATTTAAACACACCAGCCGATGAAAGTGTGTATAGTACTTCTGGAACATCGTTTGACGTAGCTAGTTTAGAAACAAATGGATGTGTTCCGGATAATCCACCTGTCGCGTTTGTCCAGGTAAGCCCGCCATTTACTGATTTGCGAAAGTTGTTGCCTTGCGAGCCGCCAATCAATTTTAACGGATCAAGTTTATGCCATACTACTTCAAAGCCATCGCCACCAATACTAAACTGGTAGTTTGTAGTTTTAGAAGCTTGTTGACCAGAAGGCGATCGCCAGGTTCCATTGTCTTGCATGCCGCCAAAGTATTCATCGGCACCAGGTTTTTTATCAGCCCCATAAAACTGACTGGTGTTGTAGGTTAATCCCACCATGGCCCAATCGCCATTGTTTATGCCAGGGGTAGCCGAAGTATTGGAAATGAATAAGCCACCATCGCTTGCATTCAGAATTTTGTACGTGGAGGCCGACATTACAATCGGAACAAGGTTATGATGATCGGGGTGAACATCGGCACCAAATGTGGTAAAGCGATTTTTACCATCAAACGAATTATAAGCATCGGCTACTGTAATAGTGGTTGCATTTTGTTTGGGTAGTGAAGTGTAATTAATTACCAACTGGGAAGTGCCCACACTACCAGGCCAGGTACTACCTGCTGCCAGTGTAGGCCAGAAGAAATACATCTGTTGAAAAATATGGCCGCCATTAACGGCAATGCTTGTTGAAGGTGTTGTGGCGTTGTAATTCACATTGCTGATGTAAATGTATTCGCGACTTTGTTCAGTGGCAGTACCAGTTGTGTTGTTGAGCAACAAGTTAAATTCACCATTCCGGTCCTGATCGCGGAAAGAAACCATTAATTGCCTGTTGTTGGTGATGTCCCAAACTTCAAAGGGAACATCCACATAGTTTTGGTAGCTATAGCTTGCATCCGGAACACCTGAAGTTGAGCCTTCTGGCACCATGAACCGATGCGCCTTCTGGCTACGGCCTGGCCCAAACCGTACCTCAACAGAAGCATTGGCTGATGCACCAGCTTCTAATGCGCCACCCGCAAAAGCGGCACCAAAATTTACCAGCGAAAGAAATGAAGTATTCTGCATTTGCAGATTATAACTATTAACTGAAGTTGAGCCGCTGGTAAGCGTTGTGCGAAACACACTCACGCCTCCATAATAAACTACATCGGCATTGAAGGGATCGCACATTACGGTGTTGTCATACCAACCTTGTCCGCCCAGAAAGTCGAGACTTTCATTGTTGAACGTTGTATTCACCAGCGACCAATTTGCTCCGGCATCGTTAGAAACATAAAGATCCGACTCGCTGCCATTTAATGTTCCTTCTGCGGAAGCAAAAATTCGATTTACGTTTACAGGTGAAACCGCAATCTCAATTCGGCCTGCCGGATTCATGCCGGTGTTAGATAAAGTCCACGTTACACCCGCATCAACAGATTTGTAAACACCCACACCATTGCGCGCAGCATATTGAATGTTAAAATTTCCTGGTGTTGCGCGCAAGTCTTCAATATAACTGAAGGCTGCATGTTGTGTCCAACTTGTGCCACCATTGTTCGATTTATAAATACCGGTTGTAGTTGCAACCACCAACACATTCGCATTGGTTGGACTTACCGCAATGCGATTAATATCAGATAAAGATTCGGTGCCAGTTAAATATTGCCAGGTTTGCCCACGATCGGTTGATTTAAACATACCATTACCACGAATACCCGGTAAACCACCAAAGCTCTCGCCTGTGCCCATGTAGATAATATTATGATTCGATTCGGCCATAGCCAATGTGGTGGTTGCCAAATTTGGAAGATCGGGTGTAAGTAACATCCAGGCTTGCCCGCCATTGGTAGTTTTCCAAACACCACCACCGGCTGAGCCCGCATACCACGTATTTTTATTTGCATCATCAGGGTCAACAATTATTCCGCGTGTGCGCCCCGGCACATTTGCTGGCCCACGTTCTTTCCACTCCAATACTCCGTTTGATTGTGTTTTGGCATTGCTGCGCTTTCGTGCGGCAAATGATTTCGCTTGTGCGAGTTCGCGTAAGATAAAACCAGATTTATATTCCGGAGTAGTTGCATCTTCGGGTGTACGAATGGCTTTATGAAATTCTATAAATTGACCAGGGCCATCTTGTTCTTCTTCATGAACTTCATTTGTAACTACTATTTTCTTTGTGGAGGAAGAATTAACAGCAAGCAAGATGAGGCCGCAATACGCAAGTACAATCAACAGTAAATAACGATTCATTTACAACGGGAATTTAAGTTTCAAGATAGGTTAAATCTGCCGATTAATGCGACTGCGGATTAGCAGGAATAGTCCATGTTTTTATGCTATTCACCTCGTTTTGTTTAACAATACCGGGCATGTCTTCGTACTCTATTGTTTTATCATCGCGCCACTTTACATAACCCGGCCTAAAGCTTTTTTCGAATACCGCTTTACCGGTACTCTTTTCAATAACCAAAAACTTAATGGGTTGATTTGGGTAAGCTGCTGCTGGTTGCACAAATAAGAGATGCGATTCGCTTTGGTTGGAATATTGCTCAAGGCCTTTACCTAATACAACTTCTGCCAGCCGTAATGGATCGGTTGTAGTTTGTGGTTGTGTGGGTTTGCAACCAATCAATATCAAGATCAGAAGAAGCGAACGGCTCACGTTTTTTGTTTTTTCTTTTTGGCAGCTGGAAATAATATGTTGTTAAGAATTAACCGATACCCGGCCGAGTTAGGGTGCAGATTCAGATCAGTTGGTTCTTCGCCTACGGTATGTTGGTAATCTTCCGGGTCGTGCCCGCCATAAAATGTCCAGAATCCTTTTCCAAAAACGCCATGCAGATATTTGGTTTCTTTTATCTCGGTGTTTTCACCCATTACCACTACATCCGATTTAACCAATCGTTTTTTAAAGCCTGTTGTTTGCCCATAAAAACCTTTAATTACGCGCGTGTGATTTTGCGTGAGCATAGTGGGGATTGGATCCCACTTGGCCGAGAATTGAAAGATGGTAAAGTAATCGTTGTCTTGCCGCAAACCTCTGTCGGGAAAGTTATTGTCGATGTCAGAAAATTCGTATTGATACGGATCGCGCACCAATCTGAAATCCTGAAAAGCAAATGTGTTTTCGAAGTTGAGTTTTTCCTGTGCCTGTGGATCGGCCGCATCGCCATCGTACATACGCTCGCAAATGTCCACACCTTCGGCAGCCAAAGCAATATCATAGGTATCGGTAGCCGAACACATGGCAAATAAAAATCCACCACCCGATACAAACTCTTTAATTCGTTTTGTTACCGCCAGTTTAAGTTGCGATACTTTATGAAACCCAAATCGCGAAGCTGTTTCTTCGGCATCTTTTTGTTGTTCGATATACCACGGGTAATTGGCATAGTTGCTGTAAAACTTTCCGTACTGGCCAGTAAAATCTTCGTGGTGTAAATGCAGCCAATCGTACTTGGGCAGTAAGTCGTTCAATACTTCGTCATCAAAGATTACATCGTATGGAATTTCGGCATAAGAAAGAACCAGCGTAACGGCATCGTCCCATGGTTGCTTGGTTTTGGGCGAGTACACTGCAATACGGGGGTACTTTTCCAGCTTCATGATGTCGTAATTAAGGGCCGGGCTGGCAATCTCAGTTACAATAGCATTAACTTTTGCGTCTGAAATAATTTCGAAGCTAACCCCGCGCACTACTAATTCGTTCTGGATTTTAGGGTGGTATTTACACATAAAACTACCCCCGCGGTAATTGAGTAGCCATTCTACCTCCAATTCGTTCTTCAGAATCCAATAGGCTATTCCATAGGCTTTCAGATGGTTAGTCTGCTTTTCATCCATCGGTATAAAGATGGAATTGGCCGCTGCCCGCCACGAAAACGCAACCAGTAAGAACAAAAACACGATTCTCCCCGTTAAACCACTCATTTCTCGCTCAGTTTTGTAACAATAATCACTTTATTGAGGTCTTACTATTTTATCGATTAAAGATATAATTTTGAAAACGAAATACCCTAAAAGCAGTTTCTGTCTCACACTTAAAAATACGTATACCACATGAATTTAGTTGAAAACATGAAAGAAGGCCTTCGTTCGGTAAAGGCCAACATGTTGCGGTCAGTGCTCACAGCCCTTATTGTGGCGATTGGTATTACTTCATTGGTGGGTATTTTAACGGCCATAGATGGGATTGAGTATTCTGTTAACGAAAGTCTTTCATCATTAGGTGTAAACACTTTCGATATGTATTCGAAATGGAACCGCGGGACTAACCAGGATGGTGTGCGTGAAAAAACGTATGAACGCCTTAACTTACACGAGGCCCAGAAATTTATTTCAGAATATCCAGTACAGGCTTCCATATGCTTGCAAGCACGCCTTACCAACCTTGCCGAAGTAAAGCATGGTTCGGTAAAGACAAACCCGAATGTGGACATACGTGGAGTTAACGATGAATATGTTGCTATTAAAGGACTTAACATTCAGGAGGGCCGGAACTTTTCAAAGTTTTAAATTCAGAATGGTAGTAAAGTGGCTATTCTGGGTTATAAACTTGCCAAGGCATTGTATGGCGATAACCCACGGCCTTTAAATACCGAAATTTCATTTAAGGGCACGCAGTTTAAAGTAATTGGATTGTTGAAAGAGAAGGGCGACTTCTCTGATAATAATTACGATAACATGGTAATCATTCCGATTCTGGTTGCCAACCAGATGGCTGCGGGCCAGCCTTTGTATTATCGTATTACGGTTGGCATCACGGATATGAATCAGGTTGATTATGCTATGGGAGAAGCTACCGGTTTAATGCGCAAGATCAGACACGATCGGATAGGAGACCCTAATTCATTTGAGATTGAAAAGAGTGAATCGCTTGCTGAAGAAATGGAAAGTATAACCAGTGGTTTGCGCTGGGGCGGATTTGGTGTAGGCTTTATTACTTTATTGGGTGCTTCCATTGCGCTTATGAATATCATGCTGGTATCCGTTACAGAACGCACCCGCGAAGTAGGAGTACGGAAGGCACTTGGCGCAACACCACTTCGCATTCGCCAGCAGTTTGTTATCGAAGCAATAGTGGTGTGTTTGTTAGGTGGTATTGGTGGAGTGTTGCTTGGAATATTAATCGGAAATGTAATCTCCGGTTTTATGGGTATTACCAAGTTTGTATTGCCGTGGTTCTGGATGTTGATCGGTATGATTATTTGCGTGGTGGTGGGATTGCTATCCGGTTATTACCCGGCACATAAAACATCAAAGCTAGATCCGATAGATTCATTGAGGTTCGAGTAACAAGAGTTGTTATTGTTTGATTATCTTTTTTGTAATCACCTGATTGCCGGTTGTGAATTTTAGGGTATAGAACCCGGCTGGAAGTTCACTCATGTTTAACGTGCCCGTCCGCAGAAACTCAGCAGAACCACATACTTGTCCTACCATGTTATGCAGAAGGATAGTGGTGGATTGATTTGCTCCAGGGAACTCGAAAATCAACTCATCTTTAACAGGGTTAGGATATACCTGAATTGCACTTAGGTTAGATTCAATACCCGTTATCAGTAATTCTGTTTTTCCAAAATAGGAACAACCGTTGGCAGAAATACGTACTTCGTAAACCCCAGACTCTGTGGCTTCAAAGCTTGCACCGGTTGCACCGGCTATTGCTTCACCATTATAATACCATTGAATTCCATCTGTAAAACGAACAGAGAGTGTGTTATGCTCAATATGAATGGGAGTGGACCTTGGTGCTTCGGTAATAATTACAACAAATCGACCTGCACCAAATGAAGTTGGATTATCAGTTACATGGAAAGCATAATTGATTTCATTTTCAACGTGTAGAGTATGATTGAGGAAATTATCTTGTAACTGAACTTGGGTGCCATCTGGAAAAGAAGGAAGTTCGGTAAACGCGAGATTATAATTACCGGGAGTTACATTTTCGATGACTAGATTTATTACTGCGCGGCAATCCAGAGGTGCATGTGAATTGATAGCCAGTTTAGTGCCATCAAGAATTTGAGTGGATAAGTTAAATATCCCGTTGGCAAGTTTTTTTGCGTCTGCGTGCGAATCAAAGTCAGGTGTAGCATCCTCACGGAAATGAATAACAGTTTCGTCACGGGTATTTCCCTGCATCAGGGCAATTCTAATAATGTTATCCGGTACTCCCTCCCTGAAGAAAGTAGTTTGAGTGCCGGGAGTTTTTACATTCTCATCGGCTTGAAGTACCGGAGTGCCAGAACCATTAGCCTTTACCCAAAAGGCTTGACCCGAAGCGATGTAACGCGATCCTCCATTAGTGCCGGTTGTACCGTTCCAGGTAGCATATTGCAAGGCCGTTGAAGTGCCATTATCCGAGATATAAATGGAGCCATCCAGATTGGTTTTTGTCCAGCCGCCTGATGCATTCCAGTCTATGGTAGAAGGAAAAGGATTGCCCACCAGATTCCAGCCATCATCAAGGATAGAGCCCGAAGAAGTATACGTGACGGGCAACGTGACTGGAGCTATGTTGCCAGTATTGATCTCGCCTCTTAAGTCCCACAAAGTAGAAGGTAAAATATTACCACGTGTATAAAGTGTATACCCTAATCCGGGTATGAAGGTTTCTGTATTTGCTACTGTTGGAAATGCAACGTATCCATCATTATAGTCAGCGGTACCACTTCCATTTATATCAGTGGTCACCGTTTCATCATAATAGAATAATGATGTGTTGGAATGGCATCCAACGCAAGTACTTGTACCAGTAAATAACCCTGTAATCGGAATTTCATTTTGTAAATCGGCTACAGTGCCTTGTTGTACAGGGGAAGCTATGTAACGGTAGATTCGCATATTGTTTCCACCCTGTCGGGTCATAAATCGTTGCACGGTTACATTACCGGTAACCCGTGCCCCGGCCGGAAGCACACCTATGGCTGCATCGTTGGTTGGTTCATCGCCTCCTGAAGTCAGTGTAAAGATTGCCGTATTATTACTTCCATCGGCATCAAATATTACATTATTCGCTAAGGTAAGTACGCCTAAAAGGTTTTGGTTGGATTGTACCAGCACGCCTGGATTGGCAGCATTCGTAACATGAATGCTGTAGAAATTGGTAACAGATGTACCACTGAGCTGCTGCGTAGCATTTCCATTAAACGTAACGGTACCAGTATTGGCGATGAAGTTTCCGTGATTAATCCAGTTGCCTCTTACAAACAAACCCGATCCATTGTTTGATACAGTTCCGGATGTAAGCACAAAATCATCAGATAGGGTAAGGGAGTTTCCAGATGTGATGGTAAGGTTTGCTGATGGATTATTAATGGTTATTCTATTGGCAACTGCGGGTACATTTACAATAATGGCTTGAGTTCCTGTTAACACCACATTGTTCTGTGCTGTTGGTACACCATCGGTATCCCAGTTTTCGGCATCACCCCAATTATTGGTGCCAGCGCCACCATCCCATATTTTAATATTATTGATAAGTGTTACATCGGTTGTGGTGGTGTATAGCAAACAACCACCTGCTGCTGCTATGGTATAGGTAACGGTATAGGTTCCAGCCACACTGGTTGATAGGTTAATTTCTCCAGTATTTGAATTAATAACAAGACCGGTGGTGGAGGAATAAACTCCGGTAGAAGGTGTGGTAGTGGATTCAACTAATGTTACCGTGGCCACTCCGGTTCCAATACTATAAGGTGAGTTTTCATATGCTATAGTAGCATCTGGGTTTTCGGTAATGGTTACAGTGGTTGTGGCGGTTTGCTCAGTACATCCATCAAATGCAGGCATGGTATACGTTACCAGATAGCTACCACCGATGCTGGTAGCAGGTATTATAGTTCCTGTAGCAGCATCAATGATTAATCCGGCTGTGGAAGAAAAAATTCCGCCCGTTGTTCCGGAAAAAATGACTACCGCAGGACCTGCTGTAGTACAGAAAGGTGTATTGGCATAACTAATGGTGGCCGATGGTGCCGCGGTGATGGCAACCGTAGCAGTGTTTGAGTAGGCAGCACAACCACCAAAGGCATCTACATTATAGGTAACGGTATAAGTTCCGGGTGTACTGGCAGCCAGGTTAATTTCACCTGTGGGTGGATCGATTATCAATCCTGCGGTAGAGGTAAGTAAGCCCGGTAACCCCACCGCACTTCCGGTAGGGAAGGCAACACCTTCATTCGAACAATACGGATTACCTTCATAAGTTCCGGTTGCAAACGGCTGAAGTGTTATGGTGATGGAAGTGCTGGTAGAAAACGCAGCACAGCCTGAACCTGCAGCAATGTCATAAAATACAAAGTACTCGCCTGGCGTACTCGTTAACAGATTTACTGTACCTGTAATGGGATCAATATCTAAACCGGTTATCGCACTAAAAGTTCCTCCGGTCGAGCCGATAAGCGTAACTGCTGCAGTGCCGGAAGAACTACAATAAGGTGTGCCTGGATAGGAAATGGTAGCTACCGGAACCTCTGAAATTGTGATCTCGGTATTGGTAATATACGGTGGGCACCCACCCGATGCAGCGATAGTATAAACGACTACATAAGATCCGGCCACGCTGGCATTCAGGTTCACTTCGCCTGTACTGGAGTTTAATACTAAACCATCAGTTGATGAAAACATTCCACCGGTGGTTCCGGTTAAGGTAACGGTTGCGGTTCCACCATTCGAACAATAAGGTGAAGCTCCATAGGCAATAGTAGTTCCCGCATTACAGATTTCGCCAACTGCAATTTCTCCTGTTAAACTAAGATTGGTTGCTTGTATGGAGGTAGCCGTTGGGGAAACAGTGGCTGGTTCAATCCAGATGGCTCCATCGTAGATGCCAACTTTGAAAGCCGATGTATTTGCGCCAACATCCACATCAGCAGCTACCCAGGTTGGCGTAGCCGAGTAGGTAGTATATACTACACCATCATTTTGAAGCGACCAGAATCGGTTTACACTTCGGGTTGGATTGATGGAAGAATTAGTAAGTGCAGGATGATCGCCTGCATTTGTTGATGCGGTTATATTACCACCGGTACTCACGGATGAGAATGATAAGATAACAGGCGTGTAACTTAGATTGTCACCTATTTGATAGGTGCGGGTGGAGGCCCCAAGCCCAATACCCTTTTGCAAATTTCCATTTACCCAGCCACTGCTCTGCGAAGCACCCAGTACCGTACCACTTAACGGTTGAATAACTTTATTACTGCCTGTGGTTAGTTTTCCGTTTACAAAATTTAGTGATCCATTTATAGTTAAATCAGTTAGTAGTGAAATTGGTCCCGTAACATTGCTCAGAATTACATTGTTTAATGCTGAGGAAACTGAAATCTCCTGAGCTCCGCCTCCATTAAATGTGAAAGTCGAAGCACCACTGTTTAACGTGCCACTGGCTATTAAATTTCTGCCAACTGAGTATGCCCGACTTCCTGCGTGAAAGGTAGAACTATTACCTAGTATAAAGTCCCGCCCCACATTCCAGTTGGAAGAGGGTGTGATGCCAGTTGCATGTGTATTTGAAACGGTAACATTAGTAAAGCTGAGTGTTGCACCACCGGCAACGCTCATGGCCTCCGTTCCACCAAATATTACTAAACCACTACTGGTGAAATTAGTACCCAGATTTATAGTAGCGGGAATGTTTGCTAAAAACCGGAGCGTGCCTGCACTGGAAATTGTTCCGTTGTTGGTAACGGAGCCAAAGATCGTTTGGGTTGTACTTCCTGTGTTAAACGAAGCACCATTTCCGACAGTAAGCGCAAATGCAATATCCCAATCTACACTTGGGTTTACTCCACCGGTGTTGTTAATGTTCAGGTATCCGTATTGTGGAGTGGACGTGGAGTTAAGCACAGGTGAAACTGTTCCATTGAAGTTCACTGTTGTAGCCACTGTTTGTACCGCGTTAATTAAACTTAACGTTTGCAACACGGTACCGCTAAATGTAGTGGTGCCCGTTGCGTTTAATACTCCGCTGTTAATCAAATCGCCATGCAAAGTTGTTTGAATGGCGCCCCCGCCCGTGAGCGAACCAGAACTGGTGATATTCAGTAAACTATTGAAAGTAACGTTATTCAGGATAGTATAACTTCCGGTAACAGTCATTCTGTTAAAGGTGGTATTACCGGTAATATTTTTAGCGCTACCTGCACATAACACAGTACTTGTTTCAGGTACAAAGGTTCCGCTGTTAAGCCAATGCCCATTCAGGGTAATTGTATTTGCACCACCCTGCAACGTAGCACCACTTTCAATGGTTAAGTCTCCGTTCACGGTGTTGGATGAAGCCAACGTTTTAATGCCGGCATTTCTGAAAATCAGATTTCCTAAACTGATACCGGGCAACTGTAAAGTTTGTGGTCCGGTACCGTTGAAGATAACGGTGCTGGCATCAGCAATGGAATAGCTTGCAAAGTTTTGAGGTGGATTATTCGCACCAATGATAATCGTTCCATTATTTGCCAATGTTGCTGTACCACCCAATACACTTCTGTTGGCCGTAAAGGATTGAATGTTCAGCGTTCCAGAAGTAACAGTAAGGTTGCCATTCAGGATTATATTTCCCACAAGAATAGCATTTGTACTAACAGGTTTGTTAATGCTCACATTGTTGAAGGTAGTGGCAGAAATATTTTGCGTACCGGCACCATCAAAATGTACACTGGAGCCTGCACCAGCATACACTCCACTATTATTCCAGTTACCACCTACATTCAGTTGATTATTATTTTGAATGGAAGCTCCGGCACCGATGGTTACATCCCCAAGTATTATCGTGGGTGCAAAAATATCCAGTGTGCCATTGGTTATGGCAAGATTATTTCCAATTGTAGCGGCACTGTTGATAGCCGTTAGCCCTGTGGGTTTAGTAATAGTTAAATTATAATAGCTAACAGCTCCAATGGTTTGATTGGTAGTACCGGTATAGCTTACTGTGCTGGTGGCCGGAGTAAATGTTCCGTTGGTATAATTAAAGTCATTGGTCAATGTAAGATTCCCGGCTCCACTAAACGTAATAGCAGCATTACCGGATTGATACAAAGAACCATTTACCGTTACGGATCCCGTTCCAACCGATACGTTTATCGCATGACCACTAGTGCCATCACTCAGGTATAAATCTCCGTTCACCGTCATATTCTGATTGTTAACCTGAATGGTGTGCGTTCGGGATGTTGCCCACGTTCCGCGAATGTCGCTTGTGGTTAGTGATCCACCACCATTCAAACTCAGGGTTACAGCTTGCGTATCGCCAAATACAATGTTTTTAACATTAACCGCAGTGGTGACGGAAGGTTGGTTGGTAAATGCAACAGTTCCCAGGTAGGCAATGTCAGTAGCGGCTGGTGGTCGTGATGCTGCGCCTTGCACAACTGTCCAGTTATTGGCTGTGTTCCAATCTGTACTTACACTTCCATTCCATTGTACAATATTGGTAGCACCAGAAGCTGTCCAACGCCCGGCAAGATTGGAAAGCCCCGCTGTATATTCGATATAGTTTGCAGTAGTATTGCGGGTTACCGGACTAACAGATGCCCAACCGGGATTAGCCCGCCAAAGTCCCATAGTTGTTTCATCGTTTCCGTTCAGTTCAGCGTCTTCATAGTGTAAACGGTAGGTATAGCCTGTGTAAGTACCAGCAGGAATGGTTACCGTGTACAATCGGCTAACAGAGTTACCTGCCGGAAAGTCAGCAATAGAACCAAACACAACTGAAACAGTTACACTGTTTACACCAATCGGAATTGAAAATGAAATCGTATTGTTAGGCCCCTCAAACGCATAGGCAACGCCATTATTAAATGCATGTGTTCGTTGAATGTTTCCGTAAATGTATCCATTGCCCGTTCTATTGTTTGTAATGGTAAGTGTATTGGTTCCGGTTTGAATGATCCCGTTTGTCATGTTTACAATGGCAGCAGAAACATTATTCTGTAAAATCAATTCGGTAGAAACTCCGGTTGTATTGCTGGTAAGTATATTAAAGGTGGTAGCCCCGGAGATGTAGGAAGTAGCTGCTCCCAGAAATTGCACTGTGCTTGTACCCGCTGTAAATGTGCCGGTATTGATCCAGTTGCCATACACTGAATGGGTAAAGCTAGCTGCGTTAAAGGTTGTGCTTGTTCCTATTGTAATGTTACCACGGATATCCAGATTCCCAGTTGCTGTTTTGGTGTTACCATTTGAGAGAACGAGGTTGCTATAAGTGAGCGCAGGGATGGTTTGTGCACCCGTGCCATTAAAGTTTACCGTATTTGGTGCTGATGATGTGGTATTGAATGTACCGGCAGTAACCGTGAACGTATTGGCTATTCCCAACGTGGCGTTGGCCGAAAGTTGTAGCGAAGTACCATTCAAGGTAACATTAAAGAGATTGGCTACTCCGCTAAGCGAAGAAGTTGCAGCAAAAGTTGCCGTGCCTGCCGATGCAGATAGACTGCCGCTTACAATTAACCCGGAGGTGATGGTGAAATTTTCTGCCGTAGTAATCGATCCTGAAATAGCCAGCACAGCAAAACTCTTTGTACCTGCACCGGTAATTGTTTTAGCAGTACCACTCATTGTCAGTGTACCCGCACTGGCTGTAAATATTCCTGCTACAGATAAATTTCCGGTAAGCACCAACGAAGAAACAGTACTTACCGTTCCACTCACGGTAAGATTATCAAGTGTTATACCTGCACCGCTGATAGTTGTTCCGCTACCCGTCATGGTAAGTGTGCCACCCGATGCCTGGCTAAATGAACCAGACCCCGTTGTGGCCAGATTACCGGATAAGGTGAGCGTTGATGCAGCGAAGTTGATTAGGGCTGCTTGTATGGTTAGGTTATTAAAATTTTGTGTTCCTGATCCGCTAACAGTAGTTCCAGTTCCGGTAAGTGTAACCGTGCCTGTATTGCCATTAAAAATTCCATTGTTGGTCCAGTTGCCACCTACTGTGTGTGCAAAACTTCCACCATTAAATGTTGTGGATGCACCCAGTAAAACATTACCACCAATGGAAATAGCGGAAGCCGCAGTAAACGAAACAGAAGTTCCCGATCCCACGGAAGTGGTTAAGTTACCAGCTACTGTAAAGGCACCACCAGGAAAAGTTTTCACAGCAGCACCTGATGAACTACTTAAGAGAAGGTTGCCATATGTTTGGTTTGCCACCGTTTGGTTAGTGCCTGCATACTCAACTGTACTGGCTACCACCAATGTGTTTGTTGTATAGTTGGTGGGATAACCTTGTGTACCTCCAATACGAAGGGTTGCATTATTAGCAACCGTAAGGTTACCACCGGCAGCAGTACGGTTGGCAGTAAAGCCTGCGAGGTTTAATGTTCCGTTTGCAACATTAAGATTACCGGCCACATTAGTATTGATTCCGAGGGTAACAATATTGCCGGTATTGGAGATAGTTAGATTATTAAATGTAGTTGCGGCAGTACCTCCAATTGCTTGTGCATTGGTGCCATTGAATGTTACGGTACTTGTGCCCGCTGAAAGCGCTGAGGTTGAAGCATTGTTGATCCAGTTTCCGCCAACCGAAATATTAAAATTATTGGTATTGAGTATTCCTGCAGTAAGCGTAAGATTATTACTAATCGTGATAGGCGATGGCAATAAAAGACCACTAGTATTGTTGAGCGTAAGGTTTGTAAAGGAGGTAACACCAGAGAATGTTTGCTGTCCGGTGGTGCCATTAAATACTGTGGTTCCGTTGTTGGTCATGGTTCCGCTGTTGGTAAGTGAACCGGCAATCGATAATGTACCAGCCAAAGCTGTCGTGAGCGTTGCTCCGGATTGTACAGTAAGATTTCTACATACAACCGCAGTGGTGATGATAGGCATTTGAGTTGCACTTGCGCTGATGACTACATCTGTGGTGGCGGATGGTACTACTCCTGTACACCAGTTGCCAGCAGTAGCCCAGTCGTTGCTGATGTTTCCTGTCCATTGCCCGGCATTGGTGGAAGTCTGTACCAGTGTGGAAGCGGTGGTACTACAACCACCTGTGGTAACTTGCACGGTATATACACCGGCATTGGCAAGTGTGTAGTTAAAAGAAGGATTTTGAAGCGAAGAATTAAAACCACCAGGTCCAGTCCACGAATAGGTGGCCCCGCCAACTGTTGTAGCATTCAGCGTTAATGGTGAGCCTACACACACTGGGCCATTATTGCCGGCACCTTCTGGCGATGTGTAAATGGTAGCCACTTCACCTGCATTTAATGCTCGGTCATAAATCAGCGCATCGTCAAGAGTTCCATTAAAGTAAAAACTGGAAGGCTGTGAAGTCCAGCCATTGTTGTTGTCAAATCCTATTTTCCAATAGCCAGTATAATTTTCTGCTGAAGTAACCGCAGGATTTGAACCTACCAGCACGCCATCTATGTACAAGGCAATACCGGCTGTAGAAGACAGGGTTGCTGTAGCCTGATGCCACAAGTTATCGTTGTAGGATAGGGTAGAGTTAACGGTTTGCACGGCATTGGGATACACACCAAAATAAATTTGCCCCAAATTGTTCATATACAAGTGCCTATCATATTGGCCACTTGAACCTGTTTGAGCATTTCCAAATCCAATTAACTTACCACCGGTTACGGTAGCCGTTCGGAACCAAATGGAAATGGTAAAATTATTAGGGTTAGTATATTGACGGGTGGAGGAGATGTATTGAGAACTTCCATTTAAACCAACAGCGCTTGAAGCAACATTGAACCTATTAGCGGTTAATGCAGGTCCGTTTTGAAAGGAGCCATTATTGATACCGGTTTCATCGTTTGCATTTCCGTTAAACTTAAAATTTGCGATTAAACCATTGGTGGGTGTTTGTGAAATGTCCGGTGCGGAAACATTAACGGTAATGGTTGCATGCGCACTGGTACAACCACTTATGGTCTGCGTAACAAAATAGGTAGATGAACCGGTTACACTTGTGGATGGTGTAGGTGCGGTGGCACTTGAGGCCGTTGTAAACTGAACATTATTAAACACCCGGTTACCAGCAGAAGTTACTCCGGTAATGTTAATTGTTCCGGTTGCTTCCGTTAGTGGAAACGTTGGGTTATCGGAACCCAACGTACCCGTACCGGCTGAAACTCCGATACTATAATCTCCTGCTGTGGGAAGTGTAAAATCAAAAGTGTTACTGATCCGCACCGGGGTAGCGTTTGCACTTAGCGAAGTATTGGTGCTGGAAGTGGCAATCACTGTTCCGCTGCTGTTATACAATGACACGACCAGTCCGTTAACCGACTGAAATGCTGGTATGTAATAATCTACATTGGTAATTTTTACATTTGCGGAAGTAGTGGTGAAGTTAGTTCTTCGGTTGTTACCTCCATTATCTATGTAAATGGTACTGGCATTTAACGTAGCTGTTCCACCAGCCACACCACTTACACCACCCCATAAAAGATTTGAACCAATAGCCGTAAGCGGACTTGCAGTTGCGCCTCTGCAATAGTTTACCGGACTTGTTACGGTTGGAGCGGCAGGTGCATTGCACAATGTAGATCTGCTTCCGCTTAGTGGCGTAGCACTCAGGGCACCTTCTGTCACTGCGTATATTCTCCAATGATAAAGTGTATTAACGGCTAAACCAGATTGAACCGAGGTAGTAACGTTGGCTGCAGTTTGCGCGATAAAAGAATAATTTATCCCATCGGTAGATCGATATATAACAAACCCGGTCTCATTGGATGATAAGTCTGACCAATTGAGAGTCATGGAGGTTGTACTCAATGCGGTAAAACTTAAACTCACCGGAGCATTGGGTACAGGCGATGCAAATCGATAGGTATTTCCACTTACTGGTTTGGATATTATACTTGCTTCTGCAGTAGAACTAACGGAAGTGCCGGCATTAGTAACGGATAAAAATTGTCCTGAACCGGTACCTGTTGCTGAAATACCAATGGATGCCGAAGCTCCCAGTAATAAACCAGATTCTCTTCTATAACTGTATTCAATCCGGCCAGTGCCTTCGTGAAGTTTTACCTGGAACGACATAACGTTACCAGTAATGCTTCCCCATGAGGTATTTAGATATTGCAGAGTCGTAATCCTGCTTCCTGCAGAACCTGTTGTAACGTAGCTAAAATTGGTTGCTACCTGAATATTGAGATTATCCCACAAGGGTGCTAACACCGGCCGTGGCGCACCACCCGATGTTAAGTTATTGGTAGGGGAGGCATCGGTAATGCTGGCACCCAATGTTAACCATCCGTTTGTACTGGCAGCAACAGTTGTGTACCGCGTACCCATATACCAGAAATCAAAACCAATGGGCACCGGGTTAAAGTGTCCTTCATCTACATTTCCGGGTCCAGCAGGCGTGGCTCCCGAAATGGCGCTGAAGGTTTCACTGAATGCTGAGAAGGAGTAGTTAGTAATGCTTTGTGCATAACCACCACCCCATACTACTACAACCAAACAAATAATCAGTAGCTTTTTGACCATATCTCCTACAGATAAATTCGTAATCAAATACCGCTGCTTGAACGCGACAAAATTTTACATAAGGTTCACGGAATAGTATGTACTTGAACTAAATGAAAATACATACCCCAGCTTCGGATGGAAAATTGGTGTAAGGTTTATTACCTTTTTTTTTTTCGTTATGTTAGGGGATATTAAAAAATGAATATCTAGATCATTTGAATATCACACTTCTCGTGTAAGATTATGGTTTGATAAATCACATTTTTATGCCAAATAAAAAACGCAAACAAAAGGTTGCGTGTTGATTCGAAAACTCCCTTCTCAGTTTTGGCAGGTGGCAGTAAAAGCTTATTACTATAACTGTAATAAAAAATTGTATTTACTCCGTGTGTCAACACGCTGATGTA
>DPSB01000220.1 GCA_003537495.1 Cytophagales bacterium
GCACCGGGAGAAAAAATTTAATGATACTCGGTTCGATTGGGTACATGATAAGTTTATCAATGGTGGCGTATGCATTCTATTTCGGATCAGGAGAATTATTTCTGATGACTTTTTTACTTCTTTTTATTGCCGCACATGCTGTAGGGCAAGGCGCAGTAATCTGGGTATTTATTTCAGAAATTTTTCCGAACAAATCGCGCGCGTTGGGCCAATCTTTTGGTGCCAGTGTGCATTGGGTGTTTGCTGCCATCATTACGTTAATCATGCCTGTATTCCTGGATGCGAAAGCAGGAATTTTGAAAGACGACCCGTGGATCATCTTTGCCTTCTTCGCTTTTATGATGACCCTGCAATTAATCTGGGTACTTACTCGTTTCCCTGAAACAAAAGGTGTTTCGTTGGAGGATATTCAGAAACGATTGGGGATATCGTAGGTAAGTTGACAATAGGCAATCCCGATAATTATCGGGAGCAATTGGCTATATAGACATTGTCATTTTAAAAGTACATCGCTATGATTAAAGGATTAACTCTCTCATTATACCTATTGGCTACAGTTTCTTTACTGGCTCAAGATCAGGAGCAAGAGGTATTCGCATTATTAAATGCGGTGCGAACCGATCCTCAGAAATTTTCCGATACCTATGTCCTACCCTATATCAAAGAAAACGGACTTGAGAAAAACCGATACGCAAAATCTTTGTTGCAGGATTTGAAGCAAACGAAACCGATGGGTGCGTTGCAAGTAGCAGATGCACTAACTAAAGTAGCCCGCTATCACGCCAAAGATATGGGTACTACCGGCAGCATTGGTCATGAAAGTACAGACGGCACACCGTTTCATATTCGGGTGCGCACGCAATCTAAAGCCCAAGGTATGATTGCTGAAAATTGTGCGTATGGCCAAACCAGTGCACTTGATTTTGTAATGCAGTTATTGATTGATGATGGCATTGAATCACTCGGCCACCGCAAGAATATTCTGGAACCCAAGTATCAATGGATTGGAATTGCCATTGAACCCCACAAAACGTATCGCACCAATTGTGTGATGGATTTTGCGGAGCGGTTTTAGATGGTTCTTCGGTCGAAAAAATAAACTTCAAGTCGTCTGACTACTTCATCTGTAGTTAGCAGTCAGACGACTGATCCAGTTTGATTATTTAATCCACACAGCTCCTACCCCAGCATCCCATAATTTTTTATTCAGGGCTGGAATATCTTTTTGTAAAAAATCATTGGCACGAGCTTCCAATGGTTTCCATTTAGCTGTGTACTCAGCCAATAAATCAATCGATGGTTTATTAACCCGTGGAATATCACTTTCCGTTTGATTAATCAGAAACAGGTAATCGGCTGTAAACTTGTTCGGGAAATTCTCTACATCATCATAGGCTTTGGATTTCCTTTGTACCATGTCTTCATCCCATTGTTTCATTCGTGCACTTAATGCTGTTCCTTCTTGTTTAATAGATTCAAACTTTGAATCGGCCGGAAGTTGTTCCAAAATTTTATCCAACTGAAGTTGTTTTTCGTGCAGCGAAGTAACCAGTTTATGCATGCTCGAAACTGCCGTTTCCATACTCAACATGGTTTCATGGTACTCGGTATATGTTTTTGCATCTGTTGCGTATAACGGGTTCGGTAAAATGTTAAATGAAACCGAAGTTGTTTGCGAACCAGCCGTTAACACCGCAGAATATTTTCCAGGTATTGCTTTGTGCCCTCTGAAACTTGCTTCCATGTACGTACCGGTAATTCCAGAGATGGTGGGATACCGAAGGTTCCACACAAAACGATTTAATCCTTTCTCTTTCGATAAAGTTGGCTCAGCGGGTGGGCCGCCATCACGTTCCTGAAAAAGTGAATCGCGCAATGAGGTGAAAGACCGTACAAGATTTCCCTGTGCATCTTTAATTTCAATCTTGATGTGATCCGTTGACTTTAACTCTGGTAACGAGTAATACAGCACAGCCCCGCTGGCCGGGTTTACACCCACATACGGATTTGTACCATCCGATGAGCCATCCATCTGGCTACCGCCATTAGCCAACACAACATCTTCCGGTTGATAGAAGTTAAAAGCTGTTTCTGGTTTTTGTTGGCGAACCAATGTAAGATCATCAAAAATCCAGAACGAGCGACCCGATGTGGCTGCGATCAAATCATTCTGATGAATGCGTAAATCTGTAATAGGTGCAATGGGCAAGTTTAATTGGAACGATGACCATTCTTTACCGCCATTATACGAAACGAATACACCTAACTCTGTACCAGCAAATAATAAATCCTTACGCTTATCATCTTCGCGCACTACGCGCGTGAAGGCATTGTACGGAATTCCCGTTACAATTTTTGTCCAGGTTTTTCCGTAATCAGTTGTTTTATATATAGCCGGAGTATGATCGTTAAATTTATAACGGGTTGTCGCAATGTAAGCAGTTGCTTTGTCGTGAGGCGAAACTTCAATTGCGTTGATGAGACACTCTGCTAACCCAACAGGAGTTACATTTTGCCAGGTTAAACCATTATCGCGCGTAAGCTGTACATAACCGTCATCACTACCAGTCCAGATTACACCCTTCTCGTGTGGCGATTCCATCACATAACTAAGGGTTCCATAATTCTCAGCACCTACGGCTTCGTTGGTATAAGGACCACCGCCTTTTCCTTGTTTTGATTTTTCGTTTCGGGTAAGATCGGGTGAAGCTTCTGTCCATGTTTTGCCCATATCGGTAGTGCGCAATAATTTTTGCGCTCCGTGGTAATAGGTGTTGGGTTCGTGTTTCGACCAGATGATGGGTGCATTCCAATTGAAACGGTACTTCATGTCTTTCGCATCCATACCCAAATATTGAATGGGCGCAGCCATTACATTGGTACCGGCATGTGCTTTGGTATCCAATACTTCAATAGTGCCTTGATAACTTCCACCTAACACATAGCGTGGATCATCGGGATTAAAAGCAAGGAATGCACTTTCACCACCGGCTGAATACGTCCAGCTGCGAGGTGTTATTGCCCAACCACCTAATTCGCGACTGGCAATTGAAACCGAAGTATTGTCTTGCTGACCTGCATAGATGCGATAGGGAAATTGATTATCAACATTGATCCTATAAAATTGGGCAGTAGGCATGTTATCTTGTGTTGACCATGTTTTAGCATAGTTCACACTTACTGCCGCACCACCATCATTTGCAATTACCATGTTGCGTGGATTATTTGGATTAATCCACAGATCGTGAAAGTCACCATGTGTTCCTGAAAGGTCTTCCCATGTTTTGCCACCATCTTCCGATCGCAAGGCCGGTGCGCTCAATACATAAACTGTATTTTCATTTTTAGGATCGGCAAACACTTCGATGTAATACCATGCCCGTTGAATCAATCGATGATCATCACTCACACGACTCCAACTCTCACCAGCATTGTTCGAAACAAATAAACCACCCAACTCTTTTTCGGAATCACTCTCCAACAACAAATAAACTTTATCGGAATTAGCGCGGCTTACCGAAACGGCCATCTTGCCTAACTCTTTGGGTAAACCAGCATGAATTTTTTTCCAGGTAGCGCCTTCATCTGCTGATTTATATAAACCACTGCCCTCGCCTCCACTGATTACTTTCCAGGGTAGGCGACCGTACTCATTCATAGCCGCATAGAGTACGCGCGGATTATTCATATCAAGCGATAACTCCACACATCCGGCTTTGTCGTTCACAAATAAAATTTTCTTCCATGTTATACCACCGTCTGTAGATTTATAAACCCCACGTTCGGGCGTGTGACTATACAAGGCACCTTGCGCGGCCACATATACAATGTTGGGATCTTTTGGATGGATGGCAATTCGCGAAATGTGTTGCGTAGCATCAAGCCCAAGTTTAGTCCAGGTTTTACCGGCATCGGTTGATTTATAAACACCATCGCCATGGTGCGTCATTACACCGCGCACGGCATGTTCGCCCATACCCACATAAACCACATTGGGATCGCTTTCCGAAACGGCTACCGCGCCTACCGAACCTGTTTTGAAAAAGCCATCAGAAATATTTCGCCAGGTCAAGCCAAGGTCGTCTGTTTTCCAAAGGCCGCCACCCGTGGTGCCCATGTAATAGGTATTGATATCGCCAATTACGCCTGATGCTGTAACTGAACGACCGCCCCGAAACGGCCCAATGCTTCGCCACTTGGCTGGCTTGTAGATTTCGTTGTAGTCAACTGCGACAGGCGATGGTGCAGTTTGATTTTTTCTTTGTTGGGTGTAACCATAAAAGGCAACACTCATGGAAGCAATTAATAAAAGCAGGCGCATCATAGGTAGATTTTAAAACATCAATATACTGGATATTCGTTATACACGATAGAGGCATAAAACAAAAAATCCCGGCAAGGCCGGGATTTTGATTTCTAAAGAAAGGTGGGATTAGTTG
>DPSB01000062.1:0-1224 GCA_003537495.1 Cytophagales bacterium
AAACTTCTACCAGTAATTTTTCCTGTTACTTCCTGGCGTAAACTCCTGCTCACCGGAACAACTGAACTTCCAATTTTAAGTGAGCTGCCTTCAATACCTGTCACCTTATCTAATGCCACCATATAAGACTTATGAACTTTCATAAATTTATCGCTTGGAAGTTTTTCTGCCATTGCGGTAAGGGTAATATAACAAATCAGCTTACGCGAGGCCGTGTGAATAATGCAATAGTTTTGCATGGCTTCCACAAACAATACTTCGTTAAATAGAATTTTCTCTACCTGCTGATTGCACTTGATGAAAAAAAAGTCAGGTTTTGTTTGTGGATGTTTTAGCTGGTAATAATCAAACGCTTTCTGTGTAGCTTTTTTAAAACGCTCAAGCGAAATCGGTTTAACCAGATAATCCAACACATTTAGTTCGTAACTTTCTAAAGCGTATTGAGGAAAGGCCGTAGTGAAAATTACCAGGGGCGGCTCTTTTAATGATTTCAAAAAATCAATACCGGAAAGCCGAGGCATTCGAATATCGAGCAACATTAAATCAATGGAATGATTTGAAAGAAATTGAGCGGCCTCAGTCGCACTTTCAAAACTACCCACGTGGTTTAGGTAAGAAATCTCAACAATATATTCCTCAAGTCCTTTTCGGGCGATGGGCTCATCATCCACCACAATGCAATTCAGTTTCATAGAAATGGAATTTGAAGTGTAATACTAAAAATTTCAGGTTGAGAGTTAATCCCCAGTTTGTACAGATCTCCGTACAACAAATCAAGTCTGCGGGTTACATTTTTTAAGCCAATACCAGTTTCATTTCTAACAGTAACTTCTGTGGTGTTAATGACAGAGAACTCAAGTACATCATTCACTTTCGTGAGTCGCACACTGATTTTATTTGGTTTATCTGTAAAGTGCGAAACATGTTTAAATGCATTTTCAACAAAAGGAATCAACACCAGTGGGGGAATGAATAATTCTTTTAAAGTTTCAGCAGCTTTAAACTCTACGAAGTGCCGGCTGCTTAAGCGCAACTTTTGGAGCGCGATATAATTTTGCAGGTATTGAATTTCCTTTTCAATAGCGATTGTTTCGCTGGTGCATTCATAAAGTTGATACCGCAACATTTCTGAAAATTTTTCTAATGTTTCGCGGGCGATTGTGTTCTGCTTGTCGATTTGAAAGTAAATGGTGTTAATGGAATTAAAAAGAAAATGCGGATTGA
>DPSB01000062.1:1476-2216 GCA_003537495.1 Cytophagales bacterium
GAAAATGCGGATTGATCTGCGCTCGCAGGTATTCCAGTTCGGTGTTTAATTTCTCCATTTCAATCTGCCGCATTTTTTCACGTTGCAGGTACCACTGCTTGCTTAAATACAAGGTAGTTGCAAAGGCCAGGTAAAATGTAACAATCGAAAGATTATAAAAAGTGTTGTAAAAAAACTGTAGCCGTTCCGGATCGCCCACTACATAGCCATAGAAATAAACATCGTGCGCATTTTTTCCCATCACATAAAAAAGCATGGCTAAAATTATTCCAAGCACCCCCGCAAGTTGTTTGCCCTTGGTAAGCCTTGGTATGGCAAAAAGTATCGTGATGTAAATCGCGCAAGCCAATAGTCCGTTTCGAATAACCAACTCAAGTACAAACTGGCCAATACCTGCTTTATTGATCCAAGGCAAGCGTGTGTAGCCATGAAAGAATACGGTAAGTATCCAGAAGATAAAATGGTCTAACCGATACGAAAAGAAGCGCGACATATTTCAAAAGTACAGGTTTTCTGAGTTTCAATGTGTGCCCAATTTGCAGTTGGTCAAGAATACACTACCAAAGATCAGGTTCTTAAAACTGGCAACGCATTGGCCCGTACATTTCAAAAACAAAAATGCGTCATGAAACTTATTTATACTTTTCTCGGATTGATGATTGCGCTAAGCGGTTGTGGACAAACCTCTCGTAACCTAAAACAAATTGGTGGACCGTGTGAAGATTGCCAGATGATGTTTG
>DPSB01000062.1:2475-2725 GCA_003537495.1 Cytophagales bacterium
AAGATTGCCAGATGATGTTTGAAGGGATGCCCACACATGTTGAATCAAAAACAACCCTTGTTAGTGCTACCGAACCGGGTGACCCTTTAATCATTCGCGGAGTAATTTATAAAGCAGATGGAAAGACTCCGGCTTCAGATGTGATTTTATACGTCTATCAAACTGATAATAAGGGCTTATATTCCAAAGGAAAAGACCAAACGCAGGCTGTGCGGCACGGCCATATTCGCGGTTGGGTTAAAACAAATTC
>DPSB01000308.1:0-1007 GCA_003537495.1 Cytophagales bacterium
TGGCCGTTCGATCAGAAGTTTCATTTGATTATGAATGTTGCCGTAGGTGGAAACTGGGGTGGCAAAGAAGGCATTGACGACTCCATCTGGCCACAGAAAATGGAAATTGATTATGTACGCGTTTATCAATAGATGGATTATGAGAATAATATGGTTAGGGCTGATTTTCATTAGCGCTTGCTCATTCGGCCAAAAGAACGAAAACACGATAGACCAACTCCATCGCAAAAAATTTACGTGGTTCATTAACAAAAATTACGACTCAATTAAATGGCTATTGCATGATCAGGTGCAGTTCATCCACTCCAACGGCTGGGTACAATCCAAGACAGAAGTAATTGATGATCTGAAAACGGGTAAGCTCAACTACACCCATATCAATATAGTGGAAGCTAAGGTTACTGTTTATAAAACTTCTGCTATTGTTTCTGGCAAAGGGCACTTTCGTGGATTAATGCCTGATAAATCTGAGTTTAACCTGAGTTTGTTTTACACCGAAGTGTATGTAAAAGTGGGTAAGGATTGGAAATTGTTGAATCGGCTTGCCACTAAAATCACGCTTTAGCCTCGGCCCAGTTCAACTAATTTATTCCGTTCGTTCTGCAACTCGCGCGATAACTTGGTCTGGCGTTCTAAAGCTTTGCGTTTATATTCTTCAAACTCGTGCGTAAGTGAATCTGCTACCTGCGCTTTATCTTTAACAGAGGCTTGCAACATTTTTAGCCGGGCTGTAACACCCACAATAATAGTTACCAGGGCGGCTACCACCACTAAGGTTGTCAGTAAAAACATGCCTTTACCAAAATGAACTCCCAACACAGAAATATGTTCACTATCGAAAATGATGCCTTCCACCGATGCTTTTTGTTCGGCTAACTGCTGATGCGAAGTTGCCAGTTCGGCTTGTAAATCGGTAACCTTTTGGCGAACCTCTGCTAATTGTGCTTCCTTTCTGCTGATGGTGTCTACCGCAATTTTCCAGAATCCATCCAGAATAAATTCT
Source organism: Cytophagales bacterium (assembly GCA_003537495.1). Classification (GTDB taxonomy): domain Bacteria; phylum Bacteroidota; class Bacteroidia; order Cytophagales; family Cyclobacteriaceae; genus ELB16-189. The sequence goes on from DPSB01000308.1 coordinate 1,004, forward strand.
TTTA
>DPSB01000308.1:1248-1529 GCA_003537495.1 Cytophagales bacterium
CCATCCAGAATAAATTCTTTTATTACTTTATAATCTTCGTAAGTCTGCGAATTGGTTTTCATTACCTGGTACCGGTCTTTCAATTCAAGCTTATCATCTTCAAGGGCTTTTGCTGCGAGTTGTGCAAAGGTTAATTGAGGGAGTATGAGGATTATAAGGCAGAATAATTTTTTCATAGTTTAGGTAATTACGACTTTCGAACTTAATACGAATGCGTTGCCTATAACAACACAAAATAGATTACCGGCTTCACAGGCCGATTAATAGAAAATAAAAAGGTT
>DPSB01000308.1:1796-2300 GCA_003537495.1 Cytophagales bacterium
ATTAATAGAAAATAAAAAGGTTGAGTGGCTACTTGCGCTTCAATACAATTTGCGATTGCTCAGTACTTACAATGCGATTGAATAACTCTTTTAATGAATGATACTCCACCGAAGAGTACACCGACTTAGAAATAGCCAACACGCTGGTTAATGATATTTTGTTACCAGTATTGGTAATGTTGCAAAGGTACTTACCGCCATTCTGCGGAAGCGCAAGGGCCGTACTGGTTGGCAACTCATCCACCACAAATTCCTGAGGATACTCCAGGTTTAGTAAAAAAGTGGTTTCAAGCGGAGCACCAAAGTCAACTGGGTAAAGTCGTTCGTTGGTTTTAAACGGATTTGATTTCCATTCCCTTACAAAAAACGGATTGAGGTATAACAAATCAGGGCTGGCTATTTCAAGCGATGATTTTAGCTTAAACTTCTCTATAATCGGTTTAGCCAAGTCCTCTGCGTTTTCAACTTTATAATCCAAAATTTCAAAATCATTGTATCGCTTTT
>DPSB01000308.1:2542-2891 GCA_003537495.1 Cytophagales bacterium
TCAAAATCATTGTATCGCTTTTCCAGTTCATCGCGGTACTTCTCAACCGAACCTGCTATGGCCAACTCTCTGCGTTTATCCAAGGCCTCATAGCCATACGAACTTATAGTCATTTCACCTGCAAACTCACCATTCTCCAATTTTAAATTTAATGAAACAAGTTTCTTTTCTTTCTCGCGGGGTTTAAGATCAATCCATTTGCTGTCATCCTCCTTGCGCGGAATAAGACGGCCCGTTCCGTTTAAGCACCTGCGGGGTAACAAACCGAACGGTAAAAGCGGAGTGGTGGCATCCAATAAAAAATATTCGCCATCTAACACTACAGAAGCTACTACATAATTAAAATCGC
>DPSB01000300.1 GCA_003537495.1 Cytophagales bacterium
TCGAGTAGTGTACCATCAAATAAGTCTTCCTGCGAAATATTTTTGGCAACCTGATCACGCAAGTGGGTAAGATCAATATCGCGTAGCGAATAGTTATTGATGGCAACCACGCCTTCGTAATCGGTGTATAAGCCGGTGAGCAAATTCATTAACGTAGTCTTGCCGGAGTTACCCTGGCCGGTAATACAAACGGTTTCACCGGGTTTGATGTCCAGATCAATTCCTTTTAGGGCATAATACCCCGAAGCACTGTAGCGATATTTCAAATCTTTGGTACGCACATGAAATCCTCCGGTTTGAGCTACAGGGAAATCAAGGCCACCGGTTTTTTCAATTGGTAAATCCGTTACTTGTGCTACTTTATCAACGGCAGTTAGTAAATCATATACTACATCCATGTACATGATAATTTTTTCTACCGCATTCAAAATCAAAATGATTACGATTTCGGAAGCTACAAATTGCCCCAGTGTAATTTGCCGATCTACTACCAGCAACGTTCCCATAATTAATAACCCTCCGGTAATTAATGCTTTGAAAATTACGATGAACGAGAACTGTGTAACCAGCACCCGGAAATGTACCTTCCGGTTTTTGAGGTAGTTGTTTACGTTGTAATCTGTTTTGCGTATTGGTAAATCCGTACTACCTGCCAACTTAAACGAGTGCAAGGCGCGGCCTAACTCTTCCAGCCAATGAGCTACTTTGTACTTGTATTTTGATTCTTCAATACTTGAACTTAAACCCCGCGGGCCAGTTAGCGTAAAGATTAACACCAGCATAAGCAATAACACCAAGCCAAAGAAAATAAAGAAAGGGTGATATAGCGAGATCAGGAGCAACCCGAATAAAATCTGAATGATGGCTGATGAAAGATCAATCAAAAGTTTCGGCAACCCTTTTTGAATATTCACTACATCAAAAAACCGGTTAATTAATTCCGGGGCGTAGTTGCGTTGCAAAGCTTCCATACGGATGCGCGGAATGCGAAATGCAAATTCCAACGAGGCCTTTGTAAAAATTCTACGTTGTAAAAATTCCACCAGACTTATTTGTACAACCTGTAATCCGCCACTCAGCAACACACCCAGAATTACCAATGTAATCAGTACATACACCGAACTAAAAAATACCCCACCCGAAATAAGTTCGACCGTGGTTTGAATACCCAATGGAATAACCAACCCGATTAAACCAATAATGATGGCGTAGAACAAAATGTAAAAAATTTCTTTTCTCTCAGTGCCAAGTAAACGTAATAATCGCTTGATGGGGGTTGGGGCTTTGCCATCAATGGCTTCCATACTCACCGGACTTTCATAGGTGAACACTGCAAAGAATTCAACCTCATCCAGGCCAATGGTATGCAACGGCAGGTTTTCGATTGCCGAAAATTCTTCTGTGGTGTCGGCTTCGCTTTCTATATAGATAGCGGAGAATTTCTTACGCTTCTCTGGTGTAATGAGTACCGGAAAAATATGATCGCGTTTTTTTACAAATGTGAGAACAGGTGCGGTTTGGCTTGTAAAAAATTCTTCGAAGGCTGTGCGTTCTAACCGATACGGCATAAACAGCATGCGCATTTTGTTTCCGGCTTCAACCAGGTCGCGTTTAAATTCAGTCAAGTCTTCTTCACTGTAGGTGCGCTGGTTTGCTTCTACGGCATGTAAATCTTCTGAAGCATAATCGTGCTTCAACTTAAACGCTACTTCGCGCAGGCACCGAACAATCTGATCGTTATTAAGCATAGTTATCAGCTAATAGATTTGAATAATAATGACTCAAGAAAATCTTCTAACTCAAAGTGTCGGTTGTCACTCTTACCCAGGTTGGTAAGTGCGGGTAAATGTTCTGCAAAAAACACTTGTTGTTTGGCTGTAAGTAACAGCGTGCTGATTAGTGCTTGAGGATATGGATAGGCCGGATTAATCTCTGCCACCCAATCCCCAATTTTTTTACACAGTAACTTAAAGCCACCAAACAAACCTTCTTTGTTATCGCTATCAACCTGTTTGGTTAAATAGGTTTTATCCAGTTCGGCCACCACAATTCTATGCAGCGCTACTTCATCAATAAAATCAAAGGTGTCGTCAAATTTTTTTTCGGAGGCTACAACTTTAATACACGCCTTAAGTTTTTCGTGTGGTGTGGTCAGGTTGCTGGTAAACACATCAATGCGGTATTCCAACCACGTCCAATACCAACCTACCAGGTAAAGAAGCAGTCGGTGTTTGTTTTCGAAGTAGCGATAGATCGATGCTTCTGTCGAATCAATTTCTTCCGCAAGCTTTTTAAAGGTGAATTGCTCAAAGCCAAGCGTGTCAATCAGTACTACGCTGGCATTGATAATCTTCTGTCCAAGCTCTGTCTGCTGCGGATCGCGCAGATACAGGTGGGGGTTTAGCTTAAAGTAGAGGGTTGCCATTATGATAATGAAACTATCTTTTGTGATAGTAAAACTATCTTAACTGATAGTAATATCAAATTGTTTCAAACGGTTTTAAAAATTCTTTCAAAACAGCTTTTTCTTTATCAAAATGCTGGTTTTAAGATAAAATTCCGCTTTCGCGGATTAGGATAAAAAGCCCCATGGCTAGGGTTAGCCAGCCAAAAATCTTACGTAGATAGGCGGCTGGTCGCTTCCGCGCGATAGCATGGCCAGCGAGAATTCCGCCCACCGCCAATGATGTTATAGTTAACAAAAAGGGCCAGTCGATAGTATGGGTAAGCACATCGCCCAAAAAACCGACTAATGAATTGATGGCTATAATAAACAATGAAGTTCCCACTGCGATTTTAAAATTCAGGCCAGTCAAAAACATAAGGGCCGGTATAATCAGAAACCCGCCACCAGCACCAACCAGCCCGGTTAAAAAACCGATCAGAACACCCTGGACAATTACCAGGAATGTGCGGAAGCGCGTGTGTTTTGCTTCGGGTTCTTTTCGGTTTTTAATCATTGAAAAAGAAGCCAGCACCATCAATATGCCAAACAACCCTAACAGCATGGCACGCTTGGTAAGGGTAAACGATTCGGTTTGAAAAATAAGTTCAGGTAGAGCCGGTACTACCCATTTGCGGGTACTGAATATGGCTACAATAGAAGGAATACCAAACAGAATGCCGGTGTACAGGTTAACCAGATGCTCGCGGTATTTTGGAATGGCGCCTACCAAACTGGTTGTGCCGACTATAAATAAAGAGTAGGCCGATGCCAACACAGGTTCAATACCAAACAGGTAAACCAATATGGGGATGGAAAGAATAGAACCACCACCACCCAATGCACCTAAAACCATACCCACCACTATGGCAGCAAAATATCCGAGTATCTCCATTATACCAGCATCGCCATTTACAAGCGACTGTAATCCACAACAAACGAATCGGGGAATTTCTTTTTTACTTCACTCAGTAATTCATCGGCTTTAGGCCGGGTGGCTAAAGGGCCTAGTATTAAACTGTAATACTTCACACCATTAATAACTTTTACCTGCACCATTACATTTTTTTTGTAGGAGTTTTTCAGGTTATCGGAAAGGCGCATCAGGTTAACTAATTCCTGATAGGTGCCTATCTGCACACCAAAACCTTTAGGAAGTAAACGACTAATACCAAAGTCGTAGAATTCTTTTTCTTCTACGGTAACATGATCGATACTTACCGGACCTTCGCCTTTATTGGCTCTGCTCTTACCGTCACCGGCATCAATCACTTCAATTTTTACTTCGGCAATTCCTTGATTGATAAAACCAAGTTTCTCAGCTGCTGATTTTGAGAGATCAATAATCCGACCTTCCACATAAGGCCCGCGGTCATTTACAACCACCTCAACACTTTCGTTGTTGGCCAGATTGGTAACTTTTACTTTGGTGCCAAACGGAAGCGTTTTATGAGCCGCTGTAAGTTTGGAGTGTTTATACTTTTCTCCACTGGCAGTTGGGCTACCTTCAAATTT
>DPSB01000354.1 GCA_003537495.1 Cytophagales bacterium
TTGGTGTTTCGATCCTAATTGGGGCCCCATGCTTATCAGCGATTGGAATTTTAATACTACACGGCAGGGAAAATACTTTAAAGAAGCATGGTTAAAAAAATGATGCGTGCACTACTTCTGGCGCTGTTAGCAGCAGCATGCTCCCCGGCAGAACCACAGTTTTACACTTCAGATAATGCATTGTTTCAATACATGGGGCGTATTGATTTCAGCAATAACAAAACCCCACGCTTTTGGGTAGCGGGTGCGCAAGTGCAGGCCAGGTTTAAAGGAAAAACGTGCGTGCTTAATGTAAATGATGAAATAAAATGGGGCACTACACACAACTACCTTGAAGTTTCGGTTGACGGTGCTAAGCCCCAACGCATCAAACTAAAAGAGAAAGAAAATAAAATTGACTTAAGCGCTGGCTTAACAGATGGTGAACACACCGTAACTATTATTAAAGCTACAGAGGCCCTGCAAGGTTATATTGAGTTTGTTGGCTTAACCTGCGATAAGCTTCTAACCCCAACAGCGTTGCCCAAACGTAAAATCGAATTTGTTGGCGACTCCATTACCAGTGGTATGGGTAGTGAACTCACTCCCATTCCATGCGATAGTGCCGAATGGTACGATCAGCATACTGTGTATTATGGCTATGCCGCAACTACGGCTAGAACACTTCAGGCGCAATACCACCTTACTTCCGAATCAGGGATTGGGTTGATACACAACTGTTGTGATAAACCTTATGTTATGCCTCAGGTTTATGATAAACTGAATATAACCGATGATTCACTCACCTGGAATTTTAATCGGTATCAACCCGATGTGGTAAGTATTTGCCTGGGGCAGAACGATGGCATTCAAGACTCAACACAATTCGTAAGTGCGTATATATCTTTTATAAAAACCTTGCGCGGCCATTACCCAAATGCTCAGTTTGTTTGCTTCAGCAGCCCAATGGCTAACGAGAAACTAAGAAACATGCTGAGCAACTACTTGCGGGCTGTGGTGCAATACCAGCACGCACAAGGTGAAACAAGAGTTGATTATTATGTTTTTAACCGTGGGTTTAACAAAGGCTGTGGCGGCCATCCCGATAAAGAAGATCAACAACAGATAGCGCAGGAGGTAACAAATTTTATCCGAACGAAAATGAGTTGGAATGATTAACCCGATAACAAAACATTTGCAATTTTTCGTATTCCTTTTTTTCTTGTTCCTAACAGAGACAATTGGTGCACAGAATTTTAATCGTGGAGTAAACGTATCCAATTGGTTTCAGGAAGGCAGCGCGCGTGAAGTACAATTCAGCACCTTCACTAAAAAAGATTTTGAACAGATAAAATTTCTGGGTGCCGATGTAATCCGGTTGCCAATCAACCTGCATTACATGACTAACGGTGCTCCCGAATATAAACTTGATCCATTGTTTTTAAAGATGCTCGATCAGGTAGTTGACTGGGCCGAAGAATTACAGATTCATCTGATATTAGATAACCACACGTTCGATCCGGCTGTGAGCACATCGCCTGATGTAATTGATCCATTAAAAAAAACGTGGGCACAAATGGCACAGCACTATAAAAACCGATCCAACTATGTGTACTACGAAGTATTAAACGAACCGCATGGAATAGCTAGTAATGTATGGGCGCAAATTCAACAACAAGTTATAGATACCATTCGCGTACACGATAGCCAGCATTACATTGTGGTGGGCGGAGTAGATTGGAACAGTTACACCAGCCTTGCGGCTTTGCCTGTTTATACCGATGATAAATTGATTTACACCTTTCATTTTTACGATCCGTTCATCTTCACCCATCAGGGCGCCACATGGGGCACGCCTATCATGGCTTCGCTTGCAGCGGTACCTTTTCCCTATGGCACTTCACCAATGCCGGCAACACCTAACGATTTAAAAGGTACCTGGGTAGAGGGTGCTATCAATAATTATATAAACGATGGTACTATTAACCGTGTGCGTCAGCTTATTGACATAGCCGTTGCTTTTAAAACACAACGCAACGTGCCCGTGTTTTGTGGCGAGATGGGAGTTTATATCCCTAACAGCAATAACACCGATCGGCTGCGTTGGTATGAAGTAGTACGCACCTATATGGAACAAAAAGATATTCCATGGACAATGTGGGATTATAAAGGCGGCTTTGGGTTGTTCGAGAAAAACTCTGGCGAACGTTATGAGTATGATCTGAATGTTGGCTTGCTCGAAAAATTAAATTTTAATGTACCTCCACAGCAGGAGTATGTAAAAAAGCCCGAAACAAAATCCAGAATTTTGTATGATGATTATCTGGGTAAAGATGTTTACAATGTGAGTTACCGTAACGCAGGCTCATTCGATTTTTATTCGCCCAATGCCGCTACTGGCGATTATTGTTTGTGTTGGAATGGCGTAGCCCAATACGATGCCATTGCATTAGATCTTCGGCCCGATCTTGATTTTAGTAAACTGAGTGAACACGACTTTGAACTTTCGTTTAAAGTGAAGTCAACAGCTACAACCGCAAAGTTTGATGTGCGGTTAATGGATACCAAAACCGGCCCTAACGACAGGCCGTGGCGCATGGGCAAAACTATAGACAACACGTTTACTTCATTTAATGGTCAGTGGCAGGAAGTTCGCATTCCTTTAAAAGCATTGGCCGAAATGGGTGCGTGGGATGGAGCCTGGTTTAATCCACAAGGACTTTTTGATTGGACCAACATAGATAAGTTGGAGATTGTTGCAGAGCACCATCCACTAACCGGTATTACATTTTGTTATGACGATATAAAAATTGAAGGCGAAGATATCGAAGAAGAAATTATTACAAGTGTAAAGCCGAGTAAGACAATAAAGATATACCCTAACCCATTTACTGAAGGAGTTACAATTGATTATAAACCCGAAACAACACAAACTGATGTTTTGATATATAATCAACTTGGCGTTTTAATCAGGCAGTTTAGTCAGTCAACCTTTGTGGGAGAAAAGGCAACATTGCATTGGGATGGTACTACTGAAAACGGATTGCGTGCAGGTGCTGGTATTTATCTGATTCGCGTAAAATCCGGAGATACAGTTCAGATTGAAAAAGTACTTGCCCGCTAAATCATAAACTGTTAGATAGGATTAACAATGTAGTTCTAGCAGGCAGTTGCTTCTATTCAGCTCTAAGTCGTATCTTTCACCATGAAGCAACTTATTTTCCTGCTCTTTTTCGTTCCGCTGTTAAGTTCAGCTCAAACACCCGAATTGATTTTTGTATTTCTGAATAAACGTACCGATAAAGCTGAATTGCCCGAAGCCGAAGTAAAGAAAATTATGGAAGGCCATTTGGCCAACATCGAACGCCTGGCAAAAGAAGGCAAGTTGATTTCAGCTGGCCCATTTGATGGTGGCGGGGGCATTTTTATTTTCAGATCAAAATCAATTGAGCAAGTAAAGGAATGGTTACAAACCGATCCGGGTGTGCAAGCCAACCGCTGGCGTATAGAAGTGTTGCCCTACTTTCCACATGTAGGTGGCGCGTGTGCCGTAACAGAACCATACGAAATGACCTCCTATCATTTTATCCGCTATACAACCAACATTGCTAAGTTTAATATACAAGATGCGCCCCGCATTTTTAAAAAGCATGACGATTACCTGAAAGAGATAATTAAAACCGGCAATGTAATTACTGAAGCAACCTTTGGCGATGATGAAGGTGGTATTCTTATCATGAAAGGCGACCTCGATAAAGCTGTTATTGAAACCGACCCTGCCGTGCGCGAAGGGTTATTGCAGATTGAAATTCAAAAACTCTGGATTGCGAAGGGGGGATTGTGTGAGAAGTAAGACTCTCTTAAATTCTTCATGGAAAACAAAGTTTAACCTGATGTGGTTGAACATAGGTCAACCAAACGTTATACTTTTTTAAACAAATCCATTGTTGGCAACTTACCGAATTATGATGACCGGTCATTGCAATCAAAATTTTATTCATATCTTCATCTTCTAATACTTTACATTTTTATTATTAAACAATTATGCTATGATGAAATTCTACCAATTGACTAAACGGTTAATGCTGGTGTTGCTTTTGGCAACCGGATTAACCGCTTATGGCCAATCCTATCAGGTGAGTGGCGTGGTTAAAGACGCGCGCTCAGGCGAAGGGATTGTAGGTGTAAATGTTTCTGTTAAAGGAACCTCGCAAGGAACGATTACCGATGTGAATGGAAATTTTTCAGTTGAAGCGACTGGCAATGCTGTACTGATTTTTTCATTTATCGGGTATCAGACTAAAGAAGTGAATGTAACCTCCTCCAAAACTTCTATCAACGTAAGTTTAGAAGAAGATGTAACCAGCCTGGAGGAAGTTGTAGTTTCAGGTTTGGCATCAAGTGTAAAGCGCTCTAATCTGGCTAATGCTGTCGGCTCAGTTTCTGCCAAAGATCTTTTGGGAACCACACAAATCCAGACTACTGATGCTGCCATGTATGGTAAGGTACCAGGGGCCAATATCAGACAAAACGGAGGTGCGCCCGGTGGTGGTATGAGTATTCTACTGCGAGGCTTTACTACATTGGGAGGTTCATCGCAACCACTCATTATTCTGGATGGTGTTTATATAGATAACTCATTTCAGAGAACGGGTCGTGCAACAGTCAGTGGTGCGGGGGCATCAACTCAGGACGATGGTTCGAATCGTTTGGCGGATATAAACCCAGCCGATATCGAAAACATAGAAATTCTGAAGGGGCCATCGGCAGCCGCTATCTATGGTACCCGCGCGAATGCTGGTGTTATTATCATCACAACAAAAAAAGGTAAGGCAGGTAAAACGGTTGTTTCTTTTAATCAGGATTTAGGCGTGGGCAGACCACTGCGACTTTTAGGAGTTGATAACTGGAACGAAGATAAGATCAATTTCTTTTTTACCACTCCAGCAAGACGAACTCTGGAGTTGCAACGCTTCAATGATGCAAACGGAAACTTTATTGATTATGAAGATTATTTCTATGGCAACACAGCAATACTTTCTAATACCAGACTCTCAATAAGTGGAGGCGATGACAAAACCAAGTTTTACATTAATGGTGGAATTACGGATGAAAGTGGAGTAGTAAAAAACACTGGTTTCAAACGCTACTCCATCCGGTCGAATATTGAACATAAACTAACCAAAGACATTACGTTTGGTTTTAATTCAAATGTGCTAAGAACAATTACTGATAGGGGCTTTACAGGAAATCAAAACAATACCGGAGCCAGCATTGGATACCCGATGTCGTATGTCCCCAATTATTTCAACCTATTTCCAAACGAACTTGGTGTTTATCCAGATAACCCATATACCATTGCTGAAAATCCTGTTGCGGTTACAGATAAGGGTATTAATAACTCGTTGGTTAATCGGTTTATTCAGGCATTCTCAATTGATGCAAACCTGCTTAAAACAGACAACTCCATTCTTAAATTTAAACTTAATGGTGGGTTGGACTTTGTACAAAACTCAACCATGATTTACCTGCCGGAAGATCTCCAGTATCAACGGGCACAGGCAAACCCTGGTGATATATTAATTGGTAAGCAGGAATCCTTTAACACCAATTTTCAGGCAGCTTTAGTTTATGACTACAACCTAAGTGCTGTTAATATGACTACTCAGGTAGGCATGGTTCGTCTGGATTTTGCCACTGATGTTTTGTTTAACAGAGGCCGTGGTTTAAGTCCAGGGCAGAAATCCATTAAACAAGCAAATGTTCAGGAAGTTGAAACAGACTTCTCTAGCAGACAACAGGATGCCGGAGCTTTTATTCAGCAGGATTTGAACTATCAAGATCAAATCATTGGCACATTAGGTATGCGTTGGGATAAGTCCACAACCAATGGTGACAAAGATAAGTTTTATGGTTTCCCTCGTGCTTCTGTTGCGGTTAATCTAACCAACTTTGAATTTTGGGGTGTTAAGTCAGTATCGCAATTAAAGCCAAGATTTGCCTATGGGCAAACTGCGGGCGCTGTTGGGTTTGGCACAACCTTCACCCCACTTGGGGGCGTTAACATTGGTGGTTTGTTGGGATCAACTGTATCAACCACAATTGGTAATCTTCTGATTTCACCAGAGCGCGCTGAAGAGTTAGAGTTTGGTCTTGATCTTGGATTATTTAATAACAGAATTTCTTTCGAAGGAACGTATTATATAAAAAGGTCAAAAGATAATATCCAGAATCTAAACCTTGCGCCAGGAACCGGAGTAACATCAAGCCCAAGCAATGAGGCCGAGTTAGAAAACAAAGGCTTTGAACTTTCATTAGGCGGTACAGTTTTAGAGAAAGACAAAATCAAATGGTTCTCTCGTGTAATGTGGTGGAAAAACGAAACCATGGTTACGCGACTTGGTATTCCAAGTTATTTGACTGGAGCATTTGGTACAGGTCTTGGTACATTCCTGATCAGAGAAGGCGTGGCACCGACAACTATTGTTGGAACACCAACCACCACCAGCGCAAGCGAGTTTACGGTGTGGGGCGATTCGCAACCTGATTTTACTATGTCGTGGTTTAACAGCATTACCTTCCTCAAAAATTTCGATCTGAATTTTATGTGGGAGTGGCGTAAAGGTGGTGATAACATTAACCTGCAAAGCTTCCTTGCGGATAGTGGTGGTACAACAAAGGGTTGGTTTGACGATGATGACGGTGATGGAATTCCAAATGGAAGACAAAGACCTCCAGCACCATTTAACAATGCCGGCCGTTGGGTACAAGATGCGTCATTCATAAAACTTCGGGAAGTGGGCTTGTACTACAATGTACCCAAATCAAATACGGATAAGTGGTTTGGTAATGCCATTAGCCGTGCTCGTGTGGGAATTTCAGGCAACAATCTCTTTTTGTCTACTAAATACGAAGGATATGATCCTGAAACATCTACGTTCGGAGCTTCTTTTGCCAACAACGTAGATATTGCGCCATATCCAACTATGCGCAGACTATTCTTCCACCTTCAAATAGATTTTTAAACGAAATACATCTATGAAAAAGATTCATAAATATTTATTTCTAAGCCTGATGGTTACAGCAGCTTGTAATCCATTTGAGCTGGATGAAATTGTAGATCCGAATAACCCATCGGTTCAAAGTGTTGCAAGCAATGCAACCAAAAACCAACTTCAGTTTTTACTTACTGGATTGGAGTCGCGGCACAGAGGTTATGTGGGTAACGTAACCCAAGCTTGGAATACTTTTGGTCGCGAGATCTGGTATCTGAATGGTTCAGACCCTCGTTTCCAAACGGATTGGCTTGGCCAGAATGGTCGTGTGCCGGATGCGGCTTACTTTGGTTTTGGAGCTACAGGTGGAGGCTCTTATGCCACGCCTTACCAGGCTATAAAACAAGCGCAGGTACTTATTGATGCTGCTGCAAATACTACCGTGGTTTCTGCTGCCGAGCGAAGTGCCATTTCTGGTTTTGCAAAAACAATTATGGGCTACCAGTTTATGATTCCGGCAAATTTTGTTTACCAGAATGGAATCAGAATTGATATTGCTGATCCGCTAAACCCTGGCCCTTATGTAACTTACGATGCGGCATTAGATCACATTGCAGACTTATTAGATGCAGGCTTGGCTGATTTGAATGCAGCAGGCAACGGAAATTTTCCCTTTAAGCTAACAGCAGGCTGGACAGGTTTCAATACTATCGAAACCCTGAAGCAGGTTAATCGAGGCATTGCTGCAAGATTGCATTTGTATAGAGAAGATTGGCAAGGTGCTTTGGATGCGGTTAATGCATCATTCATTAACGAAACCGGAGATCTTAATGCAGGGCCAGCTCATCCTTACGGTGCGCCTCCCGATGCATTCAATCCGTTGTTTTATGTAGCTAACGCATCTGTATCTACAATTATAGTGGTACACCCATCCGTATTGGATGATGCTACGCCAGGTGATAAGCGTGTGACTGATAAATTCTTGTTACGAACTACTCCGGTAACAATTTCTACAGATGCCGGTCCACTAACCGGAACACATCAGGATAAACGCTGGACGGCAAACACATCTTCAATACCATTTATCAGAAATGAAGAACTCATTTTAATAAAGGCAGAAGCTCTGGCTCAACTCGGATCCGCACAAAATCTGACTGATGCTGAAACAGCAATTAACGTTATTCGTAATGCTGCATTAATTGGAAATTATTCAGGGGCTGTTACAAAAGATGCTCTCATTGATGAAATCCTATACCAAAGAAGATATTCACTTTGGGCAGAACCTTGGGGACATCGTTGGATTGATGCAAGGAGATATGATCGTCTCGATGAAATCCCAACCAGTTATGATAATGGGGCCATCTTTACTCAGTTTCCACATCCCCAATCAGATTTGAACTGGGATGCATATACAGGCAACT
>DPSB01000176.1 GCA_003537495.1 Cytophagales bacterium
TTTTCTTTTTTTCCGGCAGCAAATCCTGGCGTACCTTTTTCAATTATAAAAGCGGTCATTCCGTGCGAGTCGCCTACTTGGCCGGTGCGTGCAATTACCACGGCTACATCGCCAGATTTTCCATGTGTGATAAAATTCTTTGCTCCGTTAATCACATAATAATCGCCATCTTTTATAGCAACCGTTCGCATGTTGCCTGCATCCGATCCGGTGTTGGGCTCGGTTAATCCCCACGCACCAATCCATTCGCCAGAAGCAAGTTTGGGAAGGTATTTCAGTTTTTGTTCCTCGTTGGCATGTTGCAAAATGTGGCCCGTACAAAGCGAGTTATGAGCTGCAACTGATAATCCAATGGAGCCATCCATTTTAGAAATCTCCACAAGGGCAGTAACATATTCATGATAGCCAAAACCAGAGCCACCATATTCTTCCGGCACCAACACGCCCATCAGGCCAAGTCCACCCATTTTTCTAAATAAGTCAACCGGAAAATGCTGTGCTTCATCCCACTCCATGCTGAATGGTTTTATTTCACGCGCTCCAAAATCGCGAACCATTTGTGCAATCATTTTCTGATTCTCACTTACATCAAAACTCGTTACAGTCTCCATCATCAAATCATTTTAAGAAGGCAAATGTAAGCCTAAATCCAATTAGACCAAACAACTGTTAGGCGAATCGAATATTATCTAAAAGACTAGAAAAAAAGGCCTCCTTTAACCCACTTAAAGGTTATTTTTGCCCCCTCTAATAACGAAACTCTAAACACCCTTCCATGAAAATTGCGGTTGTTGGCACCGGCTATGTTGGATTAGTTACCGGTACTTGCTTTGCTGAAACAGGCAATACTGTTACATGTGTTGATATCGATCCAGAGAAAGTAAAAAAATTAAGTGGTGGAAAAATAACCATCTACGAACCTGGTCTTGAACAACTCTTCGAACGCAACCTGAATCAGGGGCGTTTGTTTTTCACCACCAATCTTGCTGAAGGAATAAAAGATGCGCAGGTTATTTTTCTCGCGTTACCAACTCCTCCGGGCGAAGATGGCTCAGCCGATTTGAAATATATTCTTGGGGTAGCAACAGACTTAGGCCCACTTTTAAAACAGTATACAGTTGTGATTGATAAGAGTACCGTACCTGTTGGAACAGCAGATAAGGTGCGCGAGCGAATTGCAGCAAAAGCAACTGTAGAATTTGATGTGGTTTCAAACCCGGAGTTTTTACGCGAAGGTGTTGCCGTAGATGATTTCATGAAACCAGAACGCGTTGTAATCGGAACAACATCAGCGAAAGCTAGAAAAATAATGGAGGCTCTTTATGCGCCATTTGTCCGTCAGGGAAATCCGCTTGTGTTTATGGATGAGCGTTCGGCCGAACTTACCAAGTATGCGGCTAATTCGTTTCTGGCCACTAAAATTTCATTCATGAATGAAATTGCAAACCTCTGCGAATTGGTTGGGGCCGATGTAGATGCTGTGCGTAAAGGAATTGGTACAGATAGCCGCATCGGTAAACGCTTTTTGTTTCCGGGAATTGGCTATGGTGGAAGTTGCTTCCCGAAAGATGTGCAGGCGTTAGCAAAATCATCAGCCGATGTACAGTATGATTTCAAAATTCTTACGGCTGTAATGGAAGTAAATGCCGATCAGAAAACAAAACTGATTCCGCGCATCAAAGATTATTATTGGGGCAACCTGAAAGGAAAAGTTTTTGCCATGTGGGGGCTTTCCTTCAAACCTCACACCGATGACATCCGCGAGGCTCCGGCACTTTATAACATTGAAGAATTGATTAATGCTGGTGCAATAGTAAAAGCACACGATCCTGAGTCGATGGAAAATGTGCAACGTTTGCTTGGCGATAAAATTCAGTTTTGTAAAACACCTTACGAAGCTGCCGAAGGTGCTGATGCTATTTTTATTGCTACTGAATGGCCGGAGTTCCGCACACCCGACTTCGATAAAATTTCAGCGGCATTAAAAGCCAAAGTAATTTTTGATGGTCGTAACCTGTACGATCTGCAACAGATGAAAGATTTAGGATATACATACTTCAGCATCGGACGCGAAACAATTTATGGCTAAGAAACGAGTATTAATTACCGGGGGTGCCGGCTTTTTAGGTTCGCATTTGTGCGATCGCTTTATCAAAGAAGGCTTCTATGTAATTGCGATGGATAACCTGATAACAGGCGATCTGCGCAACATCGAACATTTATTCAAGCACCCTGATTTTGAATTTTATCATCACGATGTTTCAAAGTTTGTGCATGTACCGGGCGAGTTGGATTACATTCTACATTTTGCATCGCCTGCCAGCCCGATTGATTACCTGAAAATTCCAATTCAGACATTGAAGGTTGGTTCTTTAGGAACTCATAATCTGTTGGGGTTGGCGCGTGCCAAAAAAGCACGCATCATCATTGCTTCAACTTCTGAAGTATATGGCGACCCAACCGTGCATCCGCAAACAGAAGAGTACTACGGTAATGTAAACACCGTTGGCCCTCGTGGTGTGTACGATGAAGCCAAACGTTTTCAGGAGGCCATCACCATGGCCTACCATACTTTCCACGGATTGGAAACCCGCATTGTGCGCATCTTCAATACGTATGGGCCACGCATGCGTCTAAACGATGGGCGCGTGTTGCCAGCATTTATCGGGCAGGCTTTGCGCGGAGAAGACCTTACCATTTTTGGCGATGGCTCTCAAACCCGTTCATTCTGTTATGTGGATGATTTAGTAGAGGGTATCTACCGGTTATTGATGTCGGATTATGCGCAGCCGGTTAATATTGGTAACCCAAGTGAGATTACCATTAAAGAGTTTGCTGAGGAAATTATTAAGCTAACGGGTACTAACCAAAAGGTGGTTTACCACGATTTACCTAAGGATGATCCGAAACAACGCCAACCTGATATTACCAAAGCCAAACAGATTTTGGGCTGGGAACCAAAAGTTTCCAGAGCCGAAGGATTAAAGATTACGTACGAGTATTTTAAATCGCTACCCAAAGAAGTACTTTATCAACGCGACCACAAGAGTTTTGATGGTTACAATAAGTAGCTATTGCGTGAAAGTATTTTTTTAATACCTTTGCATCACTTCTTGACAAAAATCAAAAGAGGGGACCCAAAAGTCCCCTCTTTGTTTATACAAGTTTTAATGGATATCGCACAAAAAATCCGGGAATTGGCTGAATCACATCTTACAGATGCAACGCATTTTGTGGTAGATGTGGTGATCAGCAAACATAAACCGCATAAAGTTTCTGTTTTTCTGGATGGTGATAATGGTATAACAATAGACCATTGCTCGAATTTAAGTCGCGCCTTGTCTGAAGATCTGGATAAACTGGATTTGATTAAGGATAACTACATGTTAGAGGTTGGTACACCAGGTTTAGATCAACCCCTAAAACTAAAGCGGCAGTTTGTAAAGAATATAGGGCGTGGACTAAAGGTTGTACGTAAGGATAAAACCACCTGGCAGGGCAAACTTACTGCAGCCACAGAAAGTGTAACCCTGGAGGTAGAAGAAAAAGTAGGTAAGAAAATGGAAATTAAACCGGTAGAAATACCCTATAGTGAAATAGAAAAAGCAATTGTAATAGTTTCGTTTAAATAGTTAACAACTATGGATGCCTCAACACTGATAGAATCGTTTGCAGATTTTGCCAAACAAAAAAACATCGACCGCCCCACTATGATCCGGATTCTGGAAGACGTGTTCCGGAATATGATTCGTAAAAAGTATATCGAAGACGATAACTTCGACATTATCGTGAATGCAGATAAAGGCGATTTGGAAATCTGGCGCTTCCGCGAAATTGTGGATGATGATTCTGAAGACATTTGGGAGCATGATAAAATCAGTTTATCAGAACCTCAAAAAATTGAGGCCGACTTTGAAGTAGGCGAAGAAGTTGCTGAGCAGGTTTACCTGGAAGATTTTGGTCGCAGAGCGGTAACGACTGCACGCCAAACACTGATGCAAAAAGTAAAGGATCTTGAAAAAGATATCCTGTATCAAAAGTATAAAGACTTAGTGGGTGAAATTATTGCCGGAGAAGTTTATCAGGTATTGGGTCGCGAGGTATTATTGATTGATGCAGAGGGAAATGAAATTTCTATTCCGCGCAGCGAACAAATTCAAAAAGACCGCTACCGCAAAGGCGAAAATGTTCGTGCCGTGGTGCATAAGGTTGACATGGTAAACGGTAGCCCGAAAATCATTTTATCACGCACGGCACCAGCGTTTGTAGAACGTTTGTTCGAGCAGGAAGTGCCTGAAGTGTATGATGGACTGATTACTATTAAGAAAGTAGTTCGCGAACCAGGCGAGCGCGCTAAAGTAGCGGTAGAATCTTACGATGATCGTATCGACCCGGTGGGTGCTTGCGTAGGGATGAAGGGCTCGCGCATTCATGCCATTGTGCGCGAGTTGCAAAACGAAAACATTGATGTAATCAACTATACCGAGAACCTGGAGCTGTTTATTCAGCGAGCGTTAAGTCCGGCTAAAATAGTGAGCATCAAAATAGATAAAGACAATAACCGTGTGTCGGTGTTTCTAAAGCCCGATCAGGTATCGTTGGCTATTGGTAAGGGTGGCCTTAACATTAAACTGGCCAGCAGGTTAGTAGGTATGGAAATAGATGTGTTCCGCGAAACCGATGGCGAACAGGAAGAAGATGTTGATCTGGATGAGTTTGGAGACGAGATTGAAAGCTGGGTAATAGATGAACTTAAGCGCATTGGTCTCGATTCTGCCAAGAGCGTACTTAACCTGAACAAGGAGGAGTTAGTACGTAGAACCGATCTGGAAGAAGAGACAATCGATAGCGTATTGGGTGTGTTGAAGAAGGAGTTCGAACAATAAAATCAAAGTAAAATAATTTAAATAGCGATATTTGGGGCATGGCAGAAGATAAAGGCATAAGACTGGGGCAGGCATCTCGCAAACTCAATGTGGGCCACAATACCATTTTGGATTTTTTGGCAAAAAAGGGTTTTAGTGTAGAGAATAATCCCAATGCAAAACTTACGGCCGAACAGTTTGCCATGCTTTCGAAGGAATTTGCTTCGTCAGCATCTGAGAAGGCAGAGGCATCGGGATTAACTATTGGCATTAAACTTAATGAACCACCACCGGCCAAAGTAGAACCTGAAGTGGTTGTTCGTAAAAAGACCGATGAGGAAGATAATGTTCTGATTAAAAACCTCGGCTCCAAAGAAATTGTTAAGCCGAAAGAAGAACCTAAAACCGAAAAAGTGGAGGTGGAAAAACCAAAACTGGAAGGTATAAAGGTTATTGGCAAGATAGAACTTGATCAGGATAAGAAGAAGCCCAAGAAAGAAGAGAAGAAGGAAGAAAAGGTTGAAGTAGAAGCCAAGCCCGAGGTTAAACAAGAAGAAAAGAAGCCTGTTGTTGAGAAAGTAGTTGAACCACAACAACCCGAACTTGAAACAATTAAAGCCAAAGCGGATAAGCTGCAGGGTTTAAAAGTTGTAGATAAGATTGCGTTGCCGGTAGAAAAAAAGAAAGAACCGGTTGCTTCTTCTGATCTTAACAAAACCAATGCGCAAAAGCGTCCGCGCAAGCGATTGGATACCGGCCGTCCGGTGGCCCCTTCGGGTGGTAATCAACAACAACGAGGTAACCAAAAATCATTTCAACCGCGCCAGCAAAAAGCTGAACCAACCGATAAGGAAATTCAAGACCAGATTCGTGCTACGCTTGCCAAGCTTAGTGGAAACCAGAAAAAAGTTTCCGGGGCCAAGTATCGTAAAGAAAAACGACAGGCTATTTCTGATGCCGAGGAAGAGCGTTTGTTGAAAGAACAAGAATCATCTAAAACGCTTAAGGTAACGGAGTTTATTTCTGCTAATGATTTAGCTTCGTTAATGAACGTATCGGTAAACGATGTAATCTCAACCTGTA
Organism: Cytophagales bacterium; assembly: GCA_003537495.1. Classification (GTDB taxonomy): domain Bacteria; phylum Bacteroidota; class Bacteroidia; order Cytophagales; family Cyclobacteriaceae; genus ELB16-189. Next base: position 5,949 of record DPSB01000176.1, read on the forward strand.
TGGGTTTGGGTATGTTCGTTTCGATTAACCAACGGTTAGATGCAGAAGCCATAACCGTAATTTCCGATGAGTTTGGTTACGATGTTCAATTCACAACTTCAACCGAAGAAGAAGTAGAGCAAGAGCAGGAGCAGGATGCTGAAGAAGATTTACAAGAGCGCGCCCCTATTGTAACCATCATGGGTCACGTGGATCATGGTAAAACTTCTTTACTCGATTACATTCGTAAAACAAAAGTTACAGCATCAGAAGCGGGTGGTATTACACAGCACATTGGTGCGTACGATGTAACTACCAAGAAAGGAAATAAGATTGCATTCTTAGATACGCCCGGCCACGAAGCGTTTACCGCGATGCGTGCACGTGGTGCAAAACTTACTGACATTGCCATTATTGTGGTAGCTGCAGATGATGATGTAATGCCACAAACCAAAGAAGCGATTAACCACGCACAGGTTGCTGGTGTTCCAATTATTATCGCGATTAATAAAATTGATAAGCCGGGAGCAAATCCAGAAAAAGTAAAAGAATCACTTTCCAAGATCAACATTCTGGTTGAAGACTGGGGAGGTAAGTATCAGTGCCAGGCTATCTCAGCAAAAAATGGTCAGGGTATTGACGACCTGCTTGAGAAAGTATTACTAGAAGCAGAAATTTTAAATCTGAAAGCAAACCCTGATAAAGCGGCTGTAGGTTCTATCATTGAAGCATCGTTGGATAAGGGTCGGGGCTATGTCACTACACTGATGGTGCAAGCCGGAAGTCTGAGCGTGGGCGATGCCATGGTGGCTGGTTCAAACTTTGGCCGTGTAAAAGCCATGTTTGACGATACGGGCAAGCGCGTACAAAAAGTTGGGCCTTCAACACCGGTTCAGGTTTTAGGTTTGGATGGCGCGCCACAGGCGGGTGAAAAATTCCAGGTAATGGAAACCGATCGCGAAGCGCGTGAACTTGCCAACAAGCGGGGTCAGATTTTGCGCGAGCAAAGCATTCGTACCAAAAAGCATATTACACTGGATGAAATCGGAAGACGTTTAGCAATCGGTTCGTTCAAGCAATTGAATGTAATTGTAAAAGGTGATGTGGATGGTTCAGTAGAAGCATTGTCCGATTCGTTGTTGAAACTTTCAACTGAGAAAGTTGCCGTAGCCATTATCCATAAAGGCGTAGGTCAGATTTCAGAATCGGATGTGTTGTTGGCTTCGGCTTCCGATGCGATTATTCTGGGCTTCCAGGTAAGACCATCTGCTTCAGCAAGAAGATTAGCCGAGAATGAAGAAATCGAAATCAGATTGTATTCTATCATCTACGATGCCATCGATGAGATAAAGGCAGCCATGGAAGGTATGCTCGAGAAGGAGATGGAGGAAGTGATTGTAGGTAATGCCGAAGTACGCGAAGTATTTAAGATTTCGAAAATAGGAACCGTGGCTGGTTGTATGGTTACCGATGGCTACGTGAAACGCAATAACCCTATTCGCTTAATCCGCGAAGGTATTGTGGTTTACTCGGGTGAGATGACGGCACTGAAGCGCTTTAAGGATGATGCCAGCGAAGTGAAAGCAGGTTTTGATTGTGGTATTAGTATTAAAAACCTAAACGATATAGAAGTAGGCGATGTAATTGAAAGCTACGAGAACCGCGAGGTAAAAAAGAAGGCTTAATGATTTGAAACCCATAAAAAAACCCTGATCGATTTTTCGGTCAGGGTTTTTGCTTTTAGATAGAACTGCATCAGAACTTTACTTCAGGAGCTTTATCAGCGCCTTCTTCAGCTTTGAAATATCCTTTTTCAGTATAGCCACCAATACCGGCAATTAGTGCACGAGGGAATCCAACGATTGCACGATTATATTCACCTACAGCATCATTAAATCGCTTACGCGAAACAGAGATTCTGTTTTCAGTTCCTTCCAGTTGAGCTTGCAAATCCAAAAAGTTTTGGTTTGCCTTTAAGTCAGGGTAGTTTTCGGCTACAGCCAAAAGTCTTCCTAAAGCAGAATTCAATCCACCCTGTGCTTGTTGAAACGCTTGGAGATTTTCAGGAGTAAGGTTAGAAGCATCAATTTTTACCTGCGTAGCACTGGCTCTTGCTTCAACTACCTTGGTAAGTGTTTCTTGTTCAAAATCGGCATAACCTTTTACAGTGTTAACCAAATTTGGGATCAGGTCATTTCTACGTTGGTAATCAGATTCTACATCGCCCCAGGCTTGCTTTACAGATTGATCTTTGCGGGCCATTCCGTTATACAGGCTAATACCCCAAACAACCAGTAATCCGAGAAAAATCCAGATTCCGTATTTCTTTAAAATTTCCATAGTCAGTTTTTTTGAATTGCGAAGGTAGCGGCTCTATATGTGAAGCGCAACTTTTAACTACCGGATAACCAGAGATTGGAATACCGGTTCTCCGGATCATACTTCCGCACCTGACTTTCAATATTAAAATATCGATCCTGCCGGGGATCGTTACCCACCCCAGCTACATAGGCCCAGTTAAGCCAGTTGCTACACACATCGAAATCAACCAACTGACTTTCGAACCACGCAGCGCCCCAGCGCCAGTCTATTCCAAGATCTTTGGTAAGAAAACTGGCCACATTTTGTCGCCCGCGATTACTCATAAAACCGGTAAGTAAAAGTTCTTTCATGTTGGCATCAATAAAGGCAACACCAGTGTTACCCGTGCGCCAGGTTTCAAACTTTGTTACATCATGCTGCCACCGGGTTTCTTTCTTGCGTATGCCCTGTCCATAGAAAATTTTGTTTTCATATTTCGCAGCTACAAACCGGAAGTAATCGCGCCACAATAATTCAAAGATTAACCAGTAGGTAGAATCGTTGGCTACCCGTGCGTGCTCATACTTTTTTACTTCGTGGTAGATCGTTCGGGCCGATATACATCCTGCCGACAAAGCCGGTGAAAGCTTAGATGAATAGTCAGCGCCAATCAAACCATTACGAGTTTCTTTATAGACCTTCAACAGGTCTTTATCCCAAATGTATTCCTGCATTCGCCTGAGTGCGGCTGCTTCGCCACCGGTATAGGTAATTACACTTCGTGCATCGGGTTCCGCCTTGGGTAATCCTAAATCCTGAACGGTGGGAATTTTATCCGAGTCAACATCCGGTAAAGGTTTTACCTCGGGTTCTTCAAAAGGTAATCGAACCACGAGGTTGCGTTCAACTGCTTTTCGGAAAGTGGTGAATTGATCGGGCAATGCTGGAATCTCAAAAGGCAAATTGGCTGGGTGAAGTAGTGTTGTGGTCTCGAAATTTGTGAATGCAATTTTTTTTAGAGCGAGGCTGTGACCAACATCCCCGGAAATCCGGGTTTCTTCATTGGTTATTTCAGAGCCTGTAAAAACATCTGAAACATTATTTTTAGTACAAATTTCAGGTATAACAAACTCAGGTAAACCAATTTTTATAATCAGATCAGAACCTTTTGCCTGTAGTTTTTCCCGTAAGCCGGTAACCGATTCAATCAGAAATTGGGTGCGAAAAGATCCGGATCGTGGAAAGCCAAGTTTATGCGGTACAAACTGCCGTGGGTCGAAAACATAAAGCGGAATTACCAGATCCGCTTGCTCACAAGCACGGTACCACATTTCGTTATCATGCAAGCGCAGATCGTTTTTAAACCAAACCAGAATTGTGCGCGGCATTAACCTAAAACCCGAAAAACCCGATATGGTTTAGTGAAATAAAGAAGGCTCGTGCGGACACGAGCCTTGGATAAAGTGATATAAGGTTGTAAACCTTTCGAATCGATTGCTTAAGAAACCAGACTCTTCTCCATCAGGAACTCAGCAATCTGCACAGCATTGGTAGCAGCACCTTTGCGTAGATTGTCAGACACCACCCACATGTTTAAGGTATTAGGCTGAGATTCATCTCTGCGCAAGCGCCCCACAAAAACTTCATCTTTTCCATGCGAGTTGATAGGCATAGGGTAGATGTTATTCTTTACATCGTCCTGCACCACAACACCTGGAGTATTCTCTAACATTTCGCGTACGTCTTTCAGATCGAAGTCGCTATGGAACTCAACGTTCACAGCCTCAGAGTGGCCGCCAATAGCAGGAATACGCACCGTAGTAGAAGTTACGCCAATGGTTTGATCGTTTAAAATCTTACGCGTTTCATTCACCATCTTCATTTCCTCCTTGGTGTAACCATTGTCTAAGAATGAATCAATGTGCGGCAATGCATTCATATCAATCTTGTGCGGATATACTTTCATGCCATTGGTAATGCCCTGGCGCTCTTCCATCATTTGTTGCACTGCATCTTTGCCTGTACCGGTAACAGATTGGTACGTAGACACTACAATGCGTTTGATCTTATATTTTTTATGCAACGGAGCCAACGCCATTACCATTTGAATGGTGGAACAATTGGGATTAGCGATTATAAGATCCTCGCTAGTTAAGGCATGCCCGTTTATTTCAGGAACAATTAATTTTTTGGTAGGATCCATTCGCCATGCTGAAGAGTTATCGATTACGATTGTACCTTTTTCGGCAAACTTAGGAGCCCAATCTAATGAAGTGCCACCACCTGCTGAAAAAATAGCGATGTCAGGAGCCAACGCTACGGTTTCTTCCATGCTTTTAATGCTGTATTCCTTACCCTTAAACTTTGTCTTTTGGCCTACCGATTTGGCAGAGGCCACTAAATACAATTCATCAAATTCTACCTGGCGCTCTTCCAGCACCCTTAGCACCTCCTGGCCTACCAGGCCGGTTGCTCCTACTACTGCTAGTGTCATTTTATTTGTATTTTTAAAGAGGTGCAAACATACTGCATTGCAGCCATGCCATGAAAAAATTAAGCGTCATTATAGCGCAGGTATTTTTGATTGCGAGCGTTTGTTCGGCTCAGGTAAGTGATAATTTCTCGGATGGAGATTTTATAAATGATCCCGAATGGGCACTAAGCATACCCGATAGCTGGGTGGTTCAAGATGGGACGTTGCGGTCAAACTTATCCGTTGCTAATACTGTTTTTTATATTACCACACCATCGGCCAAGGCTACCAATGCCCAATGGGAGTTTTGGGTTAATCTGCAATTCAATACCTCAAATGCCAACTTTGTGGATGTATTTCTGATAGTGGATCAATCCAACTTACTTAGTACAACACTCAACGGCTACTTTGTGCGTATTGGTGGCACGCCCGATGACGTGAGTTTGTACAAAATAGTAAATGGAACATCAACTATGCTGATTAATGGAGTTGATGGCGTAACCAATTCTTCTACTTTACGGATTAAGGTTGTTCGCGATGCCGATAACCTCTGGACACTTCAACGCGATGCCACGGGCGGAGTATCTTATTTTACAGAGGGCACGGTTACTGATAATACGTTCTCATCTTCTCAGTTTTTTGGAATTCGC
>DPSB01000009.1 GCA_003537495.1 Cytophagales bacterium
GGAAATACAGCGGGGTATGTGGCTGCAAAAGGTGCCATACTGGCGCTTACGCGCGAGTGGGCTGTGGAGCTTCTGCCCTATGCCGTTCGGGTAAATGCTGTTATTCCGGCTGAAGTATCCACACCATTATATGAATCGTGGCTAAAAGGTTTTGCAGATCCGCAGGAAAAGTTGCGACAGATTTCAAGAAAGATTCCATTGGAACATCGTCTTACCAAACCCGAAGAAATTGCACATGCAGTTGCTTTTCTGTTGAGCGATCGCAGCAGCCACACCACCGGCCAATGGTTTTTTGTAGATGGCGGTTATACACATTTGGATAGAGCAATTAGTTAGTAATTAGTAGTTAGTTTGTAGTTAATAGTTTTGACATGATACCCGATTATCAATCATTAATGCTTCCAATACTTAAAGTTGTTGCAGATGGTAAGGAGCATCGGTATCGAGATCTTATTGAAACTTTAGCAATTGAGTTTAAAGTAACCGATGAAGAGCGGAAAGAACTTTTGGCAAGTGGTAATCAAGCTATTTTTGATAATAGAGTTGGATGGGCCAAGACTTACTTAAAGAAAGCTGGACTACTCGATTCACCAAAACGAGCAACATTTGTCATTACAGATACTGGTAGAGAAACCCTTGCCAAAAATCCAGACCGGATTGATGCGAAGTATTTGAGACAGTTTGCTCCATTTATGGAATTTCAAAATGCCTCCCGTCCAAGCAATGAAGTTGAAGAAGAGATTGTAAAATCAGAATCCAATGATCTTACACCAGAGGAAAGTTTAGATAAAGCTTATCAAAGGATAAGAAAGTCCTTAGCAGCTGAGCTTTTAAACAGAGTTGTCGAACTATCACCGGCATTTTTTGAAAAGCTTGTTGTTGAGTTACTGGTTAAAATGGGCTATGGTGGTTCAATGAAGGATGCAGGTACGGCAATTGGAAAAAGTGGTGATGAAGGAATAGATGGAACAATAAAAGAAGATAAACTTGGGCTTGATATAATATACATTCAAGCCAAGCGATGGAGATCAGGTAACGTGGTTGGTCGTCCTGAACTTCAAAAATTTGTTGGCGCGTTAGCCGGACAGGGAGCAAAAAAGGGAATCTTTATAACAACTTCGAGTTTCACAAAAGATGCCCTTGAGTATACTCCACGCAATGAAACAAAAATTGTATTGATTGATGGCGTTCAATTAGCTCAACTTATGATTGATTCAAATCTTGGTTGTACAGTACAACAAACTTATGAGTTAAAAAAGATTGATAGTGATTACTTCGGTGAAGACTAGTTATATTTAAATAAGCATAACATCCAAAGCAAAACATGCCAATTCCATCAAGTTCATCTGCCACTGGCAACAGGTCAAATCAAAATTTTCTTTTACCCTTATTGCTTGTTACCAGTTTGTTTTTTCTGTGGGGATTGGCCAACATTCTTAACTCGGCTCTCATCGCACACTTTCAACCGGTGTTTGAAATCAAGCGCGCTCAGGCATTGCTAATTGAAACCGCTTTCTACTTTGGGTATTTCACCATTGCCATACCTGCCGGGTTGTTCATGGAACGCTTCAACTATAAAAAAGGTATCTTGCTAGGCTTGCTTTTGTATGCATTCGGAGCATTACTCTTTATTCCAGCTGCTTATACCCTAACCTTTGGTTTCTTTCTGGTTGCACTTTACATTATTGCCAGCGGTCTTGCCTTTCTGGAAACTGCGGCTAATCCTTATGTTACCATTCTGGGCAAACCTGAAACATCGGTACAACGACTAAACTTTTCGCAATCCTTCAACGGAGTTGCGCTGGTAGTTGGGCCATGGTTAGCGGGCCAGTTTATCTTTGCCGGCAACGAAGGGGCCATGACTACACTGGCTGAAAAACAACAAGCCGCAGAAGCTGTTATAATTCCCTATACTTTAATTGCGGGCGCAGTGCTTGTGGTTGCACTTTTGTTTTTTCTGATTAAGATGCCTGAGCCTGCAAAAACTTCTAAGCTTAAGTTTGACATCACCATCTTTAAAAACAAACACCTTACCTGGGCTGTGATTGCACAGTTTTTTTATGTTGGAGGGCAAGTGGGCATTTGGGGTATTACACTCAATTATATCACTGATCTTTTACCAGGGGTAAGCAATGAAGTGGCCTCCAAAAATTTCATGATCGTTGGCACCACGCTTTTTGTTATCGGTCGATTTGCCGGCACATGGCTGATGACGCTGATTAAAGACAACAAGCTATTAATGTATTATGGATTTGCAGCATCAGCACTTTGCCTGATGGGTATTTTAACTGGTGGAAAGACAGCCGTGTATAGCGTATTGGCAATTAATTTTTTTATGTCAATCATGTTTCCCACCATTTTTGCGCTGGGTGTAAAGGATCTGGGCGAACAAACCAAACTTGGATCTTCATTTATCATTATGGCTATTGTAGGTGGTGCCATAATTCCACCGGTAATGGGTTTGATTGCCGACATTACCCATCATATTCAACTCGCATTTATTCTACCACTACTGTGCTTTCTGGTTGTCGCTTATTATGGCTGGAAGGGTTATGAAATTAAATCTGCATCATAATGCGCTACTGCCTCGCTCTCGATTTAAAAAACGACCCGCAATTAATTGCCGAGTACGAAGCGTATCATAAAAAAGTGTGGCCCGAAGTTGAAGCCAGTATCAAAAACGCTGGTATTCTCAACATGCAGATTTATCGCACCGGCAACCGGCTGTTTATGATTATGGAGACCAGCGATTCATTTTCGTTTGATGCAAAAGGCAAGGCCGATGCGGCCAATACCAAGGTGCAGGAATGGGAAACTTTAATGTGGAAATACCAGCAAGCCCTGCCCGGTGCGCAACCAGGCGAAAAATGGAAATTGATGGAAAAGATTTTTGAGTTGTAACTTACAGCGTTTTGCTGATACTACATGCTTAAGATAGATTCCCATACGCATATCCTTCCCGAAAAAATGCCCAACTGGAGCGATAAGTTTGGCTATGGCGATTTCATTTACCTGCAACATCATAAACAAGGTTTCGCCAAGATGATGCGCGGCAATCAGTTTTTTCGCGAGATAAAAGAAAACTGCTGGCAACCCGATGTGCGCATTGAAGAATACGCACAGTTCAACACGCAGGTTCAAGTAGTCTGCACCATTCCGGTTATGTTTTCGTATTGGGCCAAGTCGCTGGATTGTTTAGACCTTTCGCGCTATTTAAACGATCACCTTATCGGCCTTGTAAAAGATTATCCTAAGCACTACATCGGTCTGGGTACCGTACCCATGCAAGATGCCGATCTGGCTATTGAAGAATTACACCGCATAAAAAAAGAAGGACTTGTCGGCATTCAGATTGGATCGAACATCAACGATGAAAACCTGAACGAGAATCGCTTCTACCCTATTTTCGAAGCGTGTGAAAAATTAGGGCTCGCCATTATGGTTCATCCGTGGAATATGATGGGCGAAAAACAAATGCAGCGCTATTGGCTTCCGTGGTTAGTCGGTATGCCGGCTGAAACTTCGCGGGCTGTTTGTTCTATGATTTTTGGTGGGCTGTTTGAACGACTTCCTAAACTACGCGTGATGTTTGCCCATGCCGGAGGTTCATTTTTACCCACTATTGGTCGGATACAACATGGATTTGATTGTCGGCCCGATCTCGTTGCCATTGATAATAATGTAAATCCCAGAAGTTATCTTGGTAAATTTTGGGTAGATAGTGTTACGCACGATCCGCTAATGTTGGAATATGTATTAAAATTGCAAGGCAGCAAAAAGGTAATGCTGGGTTCCGATTATCCTTTTCCATTGGGCGATCTGGAGATTGGCAGGTTTATTGAAGATATGGATTTACCAGCAACCGTTAAAGAAGATATCTTCAGCAACTCGGTATTGGAATGGTTACAACTTTCAAAACAACAATTTTTAGTGTAATGATGAAGTGGGGACTTTTAATAGCGATGGTGGTAGTTTCGGTTTGCTCATTTGCCCAAACCGAACAGGAAAAACTGCGCGATGTAGAAATGCAACGCCAGGCTAATCGACTGCGCAATCTTGAGCGACAAATTGATTCGGTTGCATTGTTAATCGATCAGCAACAATATGCTGCAGCAGATGCAAAAATCGTAAACATTCTACAATCTGTACGCAGCGTTCCTTCCGATCTTACTTTCTACCTCGGTAAAACTTCGTTCTACCTCCAAAAGTATAAGCAAAGTGTTGACTGGCTTAACAAGTACATTCAATTGAAAGGAACCAGTGGTCAGTTTTCGGAAGAAGCTATTAACCTGAAAACAAAAGGTGAAGTAGAACTACTAAAAGAGAAACAAACCGAAGCCAAACAAGCAGGCGAATTACTTTCTAAAGACTTTGATATCGACTGCGGCCCTACCGGCAAAGTTGCCTGCCCGGTTTGCAATGGTAGCACCGTTATCATTAAGAAAACCTATCTGGGCGAAACCTACAAAACCTGCGGTTACTGCAACCACACCGGTGCGCTTAGCTGCGAAGACTACAACAAATTGCTGAAAGGTCAGCTAAAGGCTAGCACACAATAAATCGCAAAATTGCTACCTTTGTGCGTCAAATCGTGCAAAATGGCCCTTTTCAATCGTGTTAACGGCAAAGTTCTGAAAGAACAACTGCGCAACAGCAGCGAACCGCGCACCACTATTTCATTTTATAAGTACCATCAGTTAGCTGATCCGGCCTCTTTCCGCAACGAACTTTACAAAAGATTTGATCAGATTGGCGTGTGTGGCCGCATCTATGTGGCCCATGAAGGCATCAACGCGCAGATTAGTGTACCAACCCACCAGTTTGAACAATTTAAGACAGAACTGTATGCCATCGAATTTTTGAATGGCGTTAGATTAAATCTTGCGGTTGAAGATGACGGCAAATCGTTTTTTAAACTTAAAATTCTGGTTCGCAAAAAGATCGTAGCCGATGGCTTAAACGATGCTACTTTCGATGTAACCAATAGTGGTAAACACGTATCGGCAAAAGAGTTTAATGAGTTAGCTGAAAACCCGAACACGGTTATTGTGGACATGCGCAATCATTACGAAAGCGAAGTCGGTCATTTTAAAAATGCAGTTTGTCCTGATGTAGATACCTTCCGTGAAGAGCTACAGGTTGTTGAAAATTTATTGAACGAACAGAAAGATAAAAACCTGTTGATGTATTGTACCGGTGGCATTCGCTGCGAAAAAGCAAGCGCGTGGTTTAAACACATCGGTTTTAAAAATGTATTTCAGTTAGAAGGCGGCATTATCAAATATGCGCAAGATGTAAAAACACAAAACCTCGAAAATAAATTTGTAGGTAAAAACTTTGTGTTTGATGAACGTTTGGGCGAACGTATTTCTGATGATATCATCAGCGAATGCCACCAATGCGGCAACGCTTGCGATACGCACACCAACTGCAAAAACGATGGTTGCCATTTACTTTTTATACAATGCGAAGCCTGCGCTAAAAAATACAACGGCTGTTGCTCAGATGCGTGCGCAGAAATAATCGCCATGCCTGAAGAAGCTCAGCGCGAACTCCGCAAAGGCATAAACAAAGGCCGGCAAGTGTTTAAGAAAGGTCGCGCAAAAGATTTACGTCAAAAATCGCGTTCAATTTCTGCGTAAGCATGAGCACTCCAAAAACTATTCGCATTGGTATTATCAATGTTTCCGATCGTGCCAGTCAGGGCATCTATGAAGATATTCCCGGCAAGGCCATTGTCAGTACCCTTAATGAATACTTGATTGGCGAATGGGAAAAAGAATACGCAGTTATACCCGATGAACAAACATTGATTGAGAAGACCATGATTACCATGGCCGATGAAAAAAAATGTTGTTTGATTATTACCAGCGGTGGCACCGGCCCTGCGTTGCGCGATGTTACACCTGAAGCAACGGAAGCGGTTTGTTCTAAAATGATGCCCGGCTTTGGCGAATTAATGCGCATGGAAAGTTTGAAGTACGTACCTACAGCAATCTTATCGCGCCAAACAGCCGGAATCCGAAATCAGACTTTAATTGTAAATTTGCCAGGGAAACCAAAAGCCATACGCCAGTGTTTAGATGCCGTGTTTCCGGCTATTCCCTATTGCATCGATCTTTTGAATGGCCCTTATATTGAATGCAGGCCCGAAATAATTAAAGTTTTCAGGCCTCAATAAAAAGAATTATGGCAAGAATAAAGTATTACTACGATACCGAAACCTGTAAGTACGAGCGCATCAAAACCTCGACAGGTGATATTATTCTGAATGCGTTTGGAATATTGTGCCTTGGTGTTACCATAGCTGCCTGCTTACTTATTGTGGGCAGTACCTATTTCGAATCGCCTAAGGAATTGCTGCTTCGTAACGAAGTAAAGGAGATGGAATTTTATTATGAAAACCTTTCGGCAGAAGTAGAAAAACTTCAAAAACAACTTTCGAACATCGAGTATCGCGATGATAACATTTACCGGGTAGTGCTGGGCGCAGAACCAATTGACAAAAGTATTCGCGAAGCGGGCGTAGGTGGTTTGGATCGGTATGAAGACATTAAAAACAAAAGCATTCTGCATGCTGATCTGATTACCAAGCTTTCGGAAAACGTAGATAACCTGCGCAGAAAAATCTACATCGAATCAAAATCGCAAGATGATGTGGTTGGACTTGCCGAAAGTAAAGAGAAATTATTTGCAGCTATTCCGGCTATACAGCCAGTAGCGAACAAACAATTGATTGCGCTGGCTTCTGGTTTTGGTATGCGTATTCACCCGATCTATAAAGTAAAGAAAATGCATACGGGTATCGACTTTGCGGCTGCAATCGGAACTCCTATTTACGCCACGGCCGATGGCGTGATTGATAAATTAGATGTGAGCTTTAGTGGCTATGGTAAGATGATTGAGATTGACCACGGCTTTGGCTATAGAACCCGATATGCCCACATGCATGGCTTTGCCGTTAGGCAAGGTCAAAAAATAAAACGTGGCGATTTAATTGGCTATGTAGGCGATACCGGTCTATCTACAGCCCCCCATTTGCATTATGAGGTGTTTGTAAATGGTGTGCATGCTAATCCGGTACACTATTTCTTCAACGACTTAAACCCAGCCGAATACGAAAAGATTATCGAACTGG
>DPSB01000188.1 GCA_003537495.1 Cytophagales bacterium
GCTTCGTAAAGTGCATCAATAAATTCTTTGTCTTGCAGTGAATTAAATTTGATTACCACCCCAGATGGAAGTCCATTGCGGGCGTTATCGGCTTCGCGTAAAACAAGATTAATTAATTGAATACGCATATCGCGCGGTGATGTAATAAGATTTCGATATGCTGATGGCTGCGAGTGGCCAGTAATTACATTAAAGAACTCAGACACATCGCTACCGTAGGTTTCGTTAGTAGTTAACAATCCTACATCGGTATATAAGCGCGAAGTAACTTCATTATAGTTACCACTGGCCAAATGTACGTAGCGGTAAACCCGGTCTTGTTCTTGCCGTACAATCAGTAAAAGCTTAGTGTGGGTTTTTAAACTGCTTACACCATAAATCACAAAACAACCGGCTTGCCGCAGGCGCAAGGCCTCGCGCAGGTTATTCTCTTCATCAAAGCGGGCTTTCACTTCAAACAATACCGAAACGTGCTTACCATTTTCGGCAGCGCGTAATAATGCTGCGGTTATCCGCGAGTCTTTTGCTACGCGATAAATGGTAATCTTAATCGATAATACTTTATCATCTTCGGCAGCTTTCTCCAACAACTCCAGCACCGGATCCATCGAATCATATGGATGATGTAACAGTACATCGCGTTCTTTCAGCACTTCAAAAATATCGCGGCTACCAAATTCCGGAAACGAAACAGGCCTTCGTGGTGGATGCAACGGAGTACGTTTTTCTTTAAAATCTTTATGCCCGATAATCTGGTTCAAGCCAGCAAAATCAATCATGCTTTCGTGTGGAATAACCATGAAGTTGGCTTCGTCCAGATCCCACTGAATTTTAAGTAATCGCAACAGCCATGGATCAAACCCTTGCAATACTTCAATGCGCACTACCCTACCCCTTCTGCGGGTTTGGAGTTTGCGTCTTAACTCTTCCAGAAAATTAGACTCAATATCTTCACTCTCATCTAACGTAAAATCACCATTACGATTGATGCGAAACAGATTTACACTTACAATCTCAATGTTTCTAAAGAGCTGATGAATATTCTTGCGAATGATTTCTTCCAGTGGCACAAACAACACAAACCCATCGGGTTGTTTTATTTCATAGAAGCGCGGAATGTTACTCGGCACCTGAATAAAACTTGCTTTAAAGTTAGGTTGATTACCATCTACTTCGGCTTTGGTAACTACGCCAAACAGCAAGCGGTTATTTCGCAAGGCCGGAAACGAATGATACCCATCGAACACCATTGGTGTGAGCATGGGATAAACCGTCCGGTCAAAATACTGATTGGCCTTGTCTTCATCGGTTGGCGATAGATGTTCGTAGTCGGCTATTTTAAAACCACTTTCATCAAAGCGGGGCTTCAGGTTAGCGAGGTAATAGTCATTCTGATCAATTACAAATTGCCTGATGCCCGATAGTAGCATTTTACGAAATGGTTCTTCCCGCAGCCCGCTGTAATCAAAACGCTGCTTGCTATAATCAAGGTAGTTGTACAAACTACCAAGGCGTATAGTACAAAACTCATCGAGGTTTGAAGAAGTGATAGCCAAAAACTTAAGCCGGTCGAAAATATTCCTACCTGGCTTTTTAACCTGATCCAATACGCGTGCATTAAACTGCAACCAGCTTAAATCGCGACTTATATAATTGCTTTCGCTGATCTGCCGGTTTGCCAGTTCATCGGCATATATTGGAATATTCTCCTGCATGGAAAGGTTAAATATCTATGCGCGCATACTTGGCATTCTTCTCAATAAACTCTCTGCGTGGTGCTACTTCATCGCCCATCAACATCGAGAAAAGATGATCTGCTTCAGCAGCCGATTCTATCGTAACTTTCTTTAATGTGCGTTTGGTTGGATCCATCGTAGTCGTCCAGAGTTGTTCCGGATTCATTTCACCCAAACCTTTATACCGCTGCACACCAACACTGTCTTCGCTTCCGCCACGGCTCATTTCTTTGGTAAGCGCTTCGCGTTCTTCTTCATTCCAGCAATAGCGTTCTTCTTTGCCTCGCTTCAATAAGTAAAGTGGTGGCAATGCGATGTACACAAATCCTTGTTCAATCAAATCGCGCATGTAGCGGAAGAAGAAAGTCAAAATTAAGGTACGGATGTGACTTCCATCCACATCGGCATCAGTCATAATAATAACTTTATGATACCTTAACTTTGTCATATTAAGCGCCTTGTTATCTTCTTGCGTGCCGAAGCTTACGCCAAGCGCGGTAATCATATTCTTGATCTCCTCGTTCTCGTAGATTTTATGCTCTTGTGCTTTTTCTACATTCAAAATCTTTCCGCGCAAAGGAAGAATAGCCTGGAAATTTCTATCGCGACCTTGCTTGGCCGAACCACCGGCAGAATCGCCCTCAACCAAATACAATTCGCAAATAGCAGGATCGCTGCTGGCACAATCGGCAAGTTTACCCGGTAAACCAGTGCCTGATAAAACGTTTTTACGCTGTACCATTTCGCGGGCTTTACGAGCCGCTACCCGCGCCTGAGCCGCCAGAATTACTTTGCTTACAATCAGTTTCGCTTCCTTGGGATTTTCTTCCAGATACGCCTGCAACACCTCGCCCACCGCAGTATCTACTGCACCCATTGCATCGGAGTTACCCAGTTTGGTTTTGGTTTGACCTTCAAACTGAGGTTCGGCCACTTTAACCGAAATTACGGCTGTAAGTCCTTCACGAAAGTCATCGCCACTGATTTCAACTTTGGCTTTTTCAAGCAAGCCTGATTTATCGGCATAGCTTTTTAAAGTTCGCGTAAGCGCCCTGCGGAAGCCCGCTACGTGCGTGCCACCTTCATGGGTGTTAATGTTGTTTACATACGACACCAGGTTTTCGCTGTAGGATGAGTTGTAACTCAAGGCAACCTGTACCGGGATTTCGCTCTTATTGTTTTCGATGTAAATCGGATTTGGAATAAGATGCTCGCGGTTTGAATCTAAGTATTCCACAAATTCGCGTAAGCCACCTTCCGAAAAGAAAGTTGACGAGCGTGGGTTTCCGCTTTCGTCTTTATCGCGCAGGTCTTTCAGGTTAAGCTTAATACCCGGATTTAAAAACGCCAACTCGCGCATACGAGTAGCAACCGTTTCGTAATTGTATTCTGTGCTAATGGTAAATATTTCTGCATCGGGTTTAAAAAGTACCGTGGTGCCTCTGCGTTCTGAATCGCCAATTACCTTAACAGGATATTGCGGAATTCCACGTTGATATTCCTGCTGAAAGATTTTGCCTTCGCGATAAACGGTTGCTATTAATACAGACGATAGTGCGTTAACACAAGACACACCCACACCATGCAAACCACCCGAAACTTTGTACGTATCCTTATCGAACTTACCACCGGCATGGAGCACCGTCATAACTACTTCTAATGCCGAGCGTTTTTCTTTCTCATGCATGTCGGTAGGAATACCTCTACCATTATCTTCAACAAGTATAGAGTTGTCTTCATTGATGGTTACGTGGATATCATCGCAGTAGCCGGCAAGAGCCTCATCGATAGAGTTATCTACCACTTCCCACACCAGGTGATGCAGGCCTTTTACCCCAATATCTCCTATGTACATGGCGGGTCTTTTGCGCACGGCTTCCAGACCCTCTAAAACCTGAATATTACTTGCTGAATAGTTGGTTTCCTTTTTCGGTTTTTGATCGCTCATTTTGGCTTTTTATAAACCGTCAAAAATAAGGTTTTCGATAGCGTTTTCCGCATTTTTCACTGCGATTAGAACAAGTATTTTTCGATAATTTTTTCGGCTTGGAAAACCGGGTTGGCAATGATTAACTAAATACTTAGTTTTAGTTTATTAAGCCTGCTTTTATGAAGAATCTATGGATGATTTTGGTCTTACTAACCGTTAGCCTTTCGACTACCGCGCAAAGGGTGTTTTCGGCATTGGAAGAACCTGTGTTCAGCACTGCGGGCGACTCGCTACGCTATGTACAAATCAATCAAGCCATTAGAAAGGCTATGGAGCAAAAAGACATTTTACCCGATAGTCTGATTAAAGAATTCGGGCAACTGCGAACGCGCATTACAAGCTATCGCAGGCAGTATAAATCCTCAGCCGGATTTATAACAGTTGATAGTCTTCAGAAAATGACCGACAAATCGCAGGTAAAACTTTTAAGTATTACCAATTGGAAATCTAAAAAACTACCAGTCGAGGTTTATGGCTGTAACAACCTGCAAGAACTTGAGTTGGTAAATACCCGCATTAAAAATGTGAAGCAGTTGAAAAAGCTTCCGGCCCTTACGGGATTATACCTGTTGAACAACAAACCTAAAGGCCGCCTTACGTTTAGTAAAAACAAAACCGTGCGCACGTTAGTAATGCGTAACGATTTACCCGCGTTGCCGCGATCGTTCGCACCTTTGGCTGCATTAGAACGATTGGATCTGGCTGCCAATACGATTACCTCTTTCCCGACAGGATTAACTAAAAACAAAAACCTGAAACAACTTATTCTGA
>DPSB01000383.1:0-1031 GCA_003537495.1 Cytophagales bacterium
AAAATCGTATGAAAAAAATTGTAATCATTTACGGACTCATTGCTGGCACTATTGTAGGCGGTCTTATGCTCGCTACCATGCCCTTGTGGGATACAGGAGCACTCAATTTCGATAATGGCCACCTGGTAGGCTACACCACCATGGTCATTGCCCTATCAATGATTTTCTTTGGCATTAAATCATTTCGCGATAACCATGCAGCCGGAAACATCACGTTTGGAAAAGGTGTGTTGATTGGAGTACTGATCACGCTGATAGCAGGGGTAATGTATGCGCTGGCCTGGGAGATTTCTTATTCCCAGATGGGCGATGAGTTTATTAATAAAATGACGGAGCATTATTTTGAAGAGATGAAGACCGATGGAGCCACCGAAGCGGAGTTGATGGAAGCTAGGGAAGATTGGGTAATGTATAGCGAGATGTATAAAAATCCGGTCATTCGTTTCGCAATAACCATTACCGAAATACTGCCTGTAGGGTTGGTGATTACTTTACTTAGTGCAGCCCTGCTTCGAAAGAAAGGTTTTCTACCACCTACACAAACTACCACCACTTAAAACTGTCATCCAGATGAAGAAGATTATCTTAGTTTGTTTATCGCTTGCTATCGCCTTCTGCTTTGGGTTCGCGATTAAAACGGAGACTTTGAAAGAACAAAACATAATTAACAACCTTCAAAAACCAACACCCATGAAATTAGGAGCATTTTCGGTAAGCCTGAATGTCAAGGACATTAAGGCTTCCAAACAATTTTATGAAAACCTGGGCTTTACTGTTTTAGGAGGCGATTTAAAAACGAATTACCTCATCATGAAGAATGAGAATGCATTGATCGGGTTATTTCAGGGAATGTTTGAAGGAAATATATTAACCTTTAACCCGGGTTGGAATGAGAACGGAAAAAATGTTGATCCTTTTGATGATGTGCGGAAAATTCAACAACACCTGCTGCAAAGCGGAATCAAATTAACTTCGCAGGCGGATGTAAAAACTTCCGGCCCAGCCAGCATTACATTAACCGATCCGGATGG
>DPSB01000383.1:1355-1785 GCA_003537495.1 Cytophagales bacterium
ATGTTATTTTAATAGATCAACACCGATAAAACACTGTTTAAGATTATGCAATCAAAAGCCAAAACCGTTGACGAGTATCTTTCAACCTTACCCGATGACCGGGCTGAGATTATCTCTGCTTTACGAAAGACCATTAAAAAAAATCTTCCTAAAGGGTTTGAAGAGACTATGCAGTATGGCATGATCAGTTATGTAGTACCGCATTTACTTTACCCGGCTGGGTATCATACCAATCCCAAAGATGCGCTTCCGTTTATCAGCATTGCTTCACAAAAAAATCATATTGCGGTTTACCACATGACTGTGTATGAGGGCACCTTGCACGATTGGTTTGTAAAGGAGTTTAAAAAGCACAGCGATAAAAAATTAGATATGGGCAAATCGTGTATCCGTTTTAAAAAACCGGACGATGTACCCGTAAAACTTTTTG
>DPSB01000383.1:2064-2817 GCA_003537495.1 Cytophagales bacterium
GATGTACCCGTAAAACTTTTTGGTGAACTGGCTACAAAAGTAAAACCAAAAGAATGGATTGAAATTTATGAGAAAACTTTAAAACGTTAATATGAAACGAGTAACAGGGTTAGGAGGCGTATTTTTTAAATCAGCAGACCCAAAAAAATTAACTGCATGGTATAGTAAGCATTTAGGAGTTGGCGACAGCACCTTTCGGTGGATAGATCCGACTAAACCATACGAAAAGGAACATGCACATACCATTTGGTCTCCGTTTAAAGAAACCACAACTTATTTTGCCCCCAGTGAAAAACAGTTTATGTTTAATTATAGGGTGGAGAACCTGGTTGAATTGATGGCCGTGTTAAAAGCAGAAGGAGTTGAAGTTATTGGTGAGATAGAAGAATTTCCTTATGGCAAGTTTGGATGGATTATGGATCCGGATGGAAACAAAATTGAGTTGTGGGAGCCGAAGGACGATGGGTTTTGAAATGAGCAAAAACAAATCCTGAGCGCAAACCCTCAAAGCCAAAAAACAAATCCTGAGCGCAACTGGATTTTAATGATTATTGTGTGTTATAAAAATGCGCGAAGGATCCCCTAATTATTAGGAGACTCTTCGCTCAGGTTTCTGTCTTAATCAGTTCCCTTTTTTTGTTGGTGCCATGAACTTAATGCGCAGTCTGACCCGCTCAGAATTGCGCCACACTATTTTTCGTGATGGTTTTGGTTCTCGTAAACAATTTTTACCATGGTTTGTGTCCTCACAAA
>DPSB01000383.1:3097-4011 GCA_003537495.1 Cytophagales bacterium
CCATGGTTTGTGTCCTCACAAACCATCAACCATTTCCCTATTGCGCTTTACCAAACCCTTCGTACCTTCCTGTTCTAAACTTTTAAACTATGCAATGGCGCGGCAGACGACAAAGTGGTAATGTAGATGATCAACGAGGAGCGGGTGGGGGTAGCCGTGGCGGCTTGCCCATTAAAGGCGGACTCGGCCTGGTAGTAATCGTAATCATCATTGGGTTGATAACCGGAAAAAATCCGTTGTCACTTTTGCAGCAGATGCCGATGGACAGCGGGCCATCTATTTCGCAAACAGAACCTTATCAGACTACAGCCGAAGAAGAAGAGTTAGCGCAGTTTGTAAAAGTGGTATTGGCCGATACTGAAGATGTTTGGAATCAGTTATTGGATGATTACCGCGAGCCAACATTGGTATTGTTTACCGGCAGCGTTCAATCCGGTTGTGGTTCAGCCGATGCTTCAGTCGGGCCATTTTATTGTGGAGCCGATGAAAGGTTGTATATCGACTTAAGTTTTTATGATGAGCTGCGTAGTCGGTTTGGAGCTCCGGGCGATTTTGCACAGGCTTATGTTATTGCGCACGAAGTGGGGCATCATATTCAACGGCTGCATGGTGTTACGGATAAGGTGCATGCCATGAAGAGCCAGTTAAGTGAAGAAGAGTACAATAAATTATCGGTTAAGTTAGAATTGCAGGCCGATTTTCTGGCGGGTGTGTGGGCGCATCATGCCCAAAACACCAAACAGATTTTAGAACAAGGCGACTTTGAAGAAGCGATGAATGCAGCCAGTGCCATTGGCGATGATCGCCTACAAAAACAAGCGCGTGGTTATGTAGTTCCCGATTCATTTACCCACGGCACTTCCGAACAACGGCAGCGTTGGTTTAAGAAAGGATTTGCGACCGGTGGTGTGAAT
>DPSB01000566.1 GCA_003537495.1 Cytophagales bacterium
GTTAGGATTGTTACCAGCAACTTTTGGTATAACTGGAATTTACTCAGCAGTAGTAGCCACACTTTGTGGGGCAGCTTTTTTTGCGCAGACCTTTTCGTTAATGAAAACAGGAAGCCGCCAGTCAGCGTTAAGAATAATGTTTGGATCGTTTATCTACCTTCCGGTAGTGCAGATTGCGTATTTGTTGGATAAAATTTAATGTGGCGATGGATAATATAACAACCGGAGATTTTAAGATAGTAGAAGAGCCAGCAAAACCGTTGGCTATGGAGCCCCGTAAGTTTGGGATGTGGATTTTTATGGGGAGTGTGCTCATGCTGTTTGCCGCGTTTACATCGGCTTACATTGTGCGCGAGGCAGAAGGTAATTGGGTGTATTTCGATATGCCACAGGTGTTTACCGTTTCAACAGTGGTGATTCTTGTAAGCAGTATTACTATGCAGTGGGCATTCTGGTCATCTAAAAAAGATAACCTTCAAAACGCAAAGGTGATGATAACGATCACGGCCGTTTTAGGACTGGCATTTTTAGTATTGCAATGGCAGGGCTGGGTGCAACTGGTAGCCAATAAAATTTATTTTGTAGGTAACCCATCCGGTTCTTTCCTATATGTACTTACAGGAGTACATGCCGTACACATTATCAGCTCTTTGGTTTTCCTGCTGATCGTGTTAGTAGCCACCTATCGTTATAAAGTTCATTCAAAAAGCCTCGTGAGCATAGAAATGTGTACAACTTACTGGCATTTTTTGGGCGGACTTTGGCTATATTTGTTCGTATTTCTATTATTGTATCGTTAAAAACCTAATACCTGATTATGGCACATAGTACAGCCACTGCAGTAACCGGAAAGAGCGTTTGGGATGGCGGAACTTCGCCCATGGGTGCCAGCTATGGCAAGCTCATGATGTGGTTCTTCCTGCTTTCAGATGCATTCACATTCTCTGGGTTACTGATTACTTACGGACTGGTTCGTTCTTCGCATCAGGCATACGAAGGTCTGGTAAGTGCATTTACTTTCTCAACAGAATACTGGCCCGTTCCTGAAAAGGTATTTGAAGCCGTTCCCTTCCTGCATGGTTATGAATTGCCATTGGTGTTTGTGGGTATCATGACGTTTATTCTCATCATGAGTTCTGTTACCATGGTGTTGGCGGTTGAGGCTGGTCATAGAATGGATCGCAAAGCTGTTGAAAAATGGATGTTGTGGACAATTATTGGAGGTGCAACTTTCCTGGCTTGTCAGGCATGGGAATGGACACACTTTATTGTTGGAACAGGCACTCCAACAATGAAAGATGTCTTTAATATAAAGACTGGGTTGTGGGAACAAATTCCTGTTTTAGGAGCTAATCTTCATGTTAATCAATACGGCCCGCAACCTTTTGCTGATTTCTTCTTCTTTATCACAGGCTTTCACGGATTTCACGTGTTTAGCGGAGTGATGTTAAACTTCCTGATTTATTATAACACCGTTACAGGCGTGTACGAGCGCAGAGGCCATTATGAAATGGTAGAGAAAGTTGGTTTGTACTGGCACTTTGTAGATTTGGTTTGGGTATTTGTATTCACGTTCTTCTATCTTGTATAACTATGGCACACCACGCACACGAACCACAAGTTACTGTTCTTCCGCCCGATAAAGCAAAGATCAAAAAACTCTGGACAGTAGCCCTTTATCTGTTGTTGATTACAATTGTTGAATTTATTATTGCGTTTACGGTACCCCACGAATACAAACAACTTCGGGTTTGGGTGTTTGTTGGGTTAACGATTGTAAAGGCAGCCTACATTGTAGGTGAGTTTATGCACCTGCGCTACGAAGTAAAGGTTTTGTTCTGGTCAATCTTGATCCCCATTATCTTTATCGTGTGGATGCTGGTAGCGTTTGTGTATGAAGGAATTAAAATGCCGGTATTTCAATAACCGCTACTAATATTAAAATTATAAGAAGGCTAAAGTGATGAACTTTAGCCTTCTTTTTATGTTACCTGATTAATGTCCAGAAAATTTATTTATCTCTTTTTAGCGCTGCTCTTGCCGGGTTTGATCTTCGTGTTCCTACGGAAGTATGGTAAGAATGAATTTAATATTCCGGTGTATTACGAAACCGGAGTAACGGATGCTCCGGCTGCTTGTGGCTATTATCCAACTCCTTATCGGGTGGTTGATTCTATTTTACAGGTAATACATACAGCCAATAAACCGATACTTGTTGTTGCAGATTCATCAACCGATGTAAAGCGAAATTTAAGTCGGTTAAAATCAGAGTTGAACGATTCCTTTTCGGTTGTCTTTCCAGAATCAGATTCGCGTTGGGCGAGTTGGTTGGATTGTGCCTTCTTATTGCAGAAACCGTGGACGGCAGTATTGATTGATGAGCAAGGTCAGATTCGAGGGTACTACTCACCGGCTTCGCGCGAAGAATCAGATCGACTACTAGTTGAAGTACGAATTTTATTAAAACAATATTAACGTATGTCGGAGACCTCTAAATCACCTTACCATAAGTTGATCGTTACACTTTCAATTGTGTTGCCTATTGCAGTTGCTGCACTTTTTAGAATTAAAATACCGGGTTACGATTTTAGTTTTTTACCCCCCATTTATGCAACTACCAACGGCCTCACAGCTGTATTATTGATTGCTGCCGTAATCGCAATTGAACGGAAGAACCGGAAGCTACACGAAGGGTTGATCAAAATTTGCATGGGTCTATCCGCAGCTTTTCTGGTGATGTACGTGTTATATCACATGACGAGTGATTCTACTGCGTATGGTGGCGAAGGCGGTTGGCGAACTTTTTATTATATCATTCTGATCAGCCACATCATTTTGTCAGTAATAGTAGTGCCCTTCGTGTTATTTACCTTTTCCAGAGCGTTGTCGGGTAATTTTGAAAGACATAAAGCGTTGGCTAAATTTACATTTCCGCTGTGGTTGTATGTAGCTATAACCGGTGTTATCGTTTACATTATGATTAGTCCGTATTATGCATAAAATGAAAACTTTTTTTCGGGTAGCAGTTTTGTTGCTATTCTTTGTGCTGATTCAGGTGGAATCAAATGGTCAGTGTGCCATGTGCCGCACTCAATTAGAAAATAATGTAAGTAATGGCGATATCGGAATTGCAGCCGGAATTAACTTGGGGATTTTATATCTCTTTGCGGCCCCTTATTTAATAATATCACTAATTGCTTTCTTTTGGTACAGAACCAGTAAAAATGCCAAACGCAACGAATACGCTTAACAGAATCTGGTTGGGCAAATGCCCACGTTGCCACAAAGGCGATATCTTCAAGTATCCTTTAACTAAGATTTCTCATTTTGCGACTATGCACAATGCTTGCCCGGTTTGCAATGCTTCGTTCAATCCGGAACCCGGTTTTTACTTCGGGGCTTTATTTGTGAGTTATGCCTTTACTGTAGCCATTATGGTGGCCGTGTGGTTAGCGCTCTATGTTTTGGTAAATCCTGCCGACTGGATTTACGGGGTTGCATTAGTTGCGGGCGCAGTATTATTTTCTCCAATCAGTTTTCGCCTTTCGCGGGTGCTGTGGCTCTATTGGTTTGGTGGCCACAAGCACAATTCTTAACGGGATTTCTTATTTTTAATAAACCGTACACCAAATGTTTAAGAGGCAAGCATGGGTATTTATTATACTTATAGCATGCTTTGCCGGCTGCCTGATTAGCGAAAGCTTTTATCAAAACCGAGGTAATAATTTTGCCGAAGAGATTTCTCAAAATCTTAAAGCTAAGCTTACTGACCTCCGAAATGAAGCAGCAAAAATCAAAACCGAAAAAACGTTAACCTGGTCTACTTTAGCCGGCGAGTT
>DPSB01000335.1:0-257 GCA_003537495.1 Cytophagales bacterium
TACCCTAATCATGTGATGGGTATTTCAATTGCGATAGAGGTGCCTTTGCCGGGTTCTGTTAGTTGTGTCCACTTACCCTTTATTGCCTGGGCCCGCGCTGCCATATTTTTTAATCCATTGCCGGTGGTGTTAATGCTGGCATCGAAACCTTTGCCGTTGTCTTGTACTTGCATGTGCAAAATGCCGGTAGCATAATTCAACCGGATAAATACCTGGGTTGCTTCGCTGTACTTGGCAATGTTGTTAATAGCTTCTTT
>DPSB01000335.1:520-2581 GCA_003537495.1 Cytophagales bacterium
TGTTGTTAATAGCTTCTTTAAAAATCAGAAAGAGACTTTTGCGTTTTTCTACATCCAACCTGATTTCATTTACGGAGTTATCGTACGCAAATTCATACTGTATGTTTTTGGGTTCCAGCATTTCGCCTGCAAACTCTTTCATCTTAGCCAGCATTTGTTCGATAGAATCATTAACCGGATTAATAGACCAAACCATATCACTCATGGTTTCCATCATGCGGCTGGAGTAGGTAGAAATTTTTTGAAGATGGCCGGTGTTATCGTTTTGCTGCATGGCCAGCTTGCTCATGATGTTGATACTGGAAAGCGTAGAGCCAATGTCATCGTGTAGATCGCGGGCAATATTCTGGCGCATGTTCTCCAATTCAGCCTGGCGCTTGATGCGATTCATTACGCGATAGCGGTTTACCAATAGAGTTGCGATTACAATAACTGAAATCATAGCAATCACAATCAGCGTGATGTTGGTTTTTTGTTGCTTCAATTGCAGGGCTTGCAATTGCTGATCTTTTTGCAACAAAACAATTTGTTGTTCTTTTTTATCGCTGTTGTAGCGTTCTTCTAATTCCTTTATTTGCAGCAGCACTATATTTCCCTCTACGCTATCGCTCAATGCTTCGTGCTTTTGCATGTAGTAGAAAGCCTTTTCGAAATTTTTATTCGCAGCATAATACTCACTCAAGTGCGCATATTCGTTGGATTGTTGCTGGCGGTCGCCCGTGCGAATAAAAGTGTTGAGTCCATTGAGCAGTTCCAGCTCTGTACTTTGTTTACTTTTCTCAAGTAGTTCTAACCCAATCTTTTCGGACCTTGTTCTTTTAAAGGTGGCACTATCTCCAAGTTGTAGTGAAAGGTCCATGCTTTGTTCGAAATTTTCGCGGGCTTTATCCAATTCATTCATTCGTTTAAAAAGTAAACCTGATTGGTGCAATATTCGGGCTACTTCGGTGGATATATTTAAGTTTCGAGCCATAGCCAAAGCTTCCGTATAGTATGCTTCCGCTTTTTTATACTGCTTCAGGTCTTTGTGTGCATCGCCCAGACCGGAGGTGGAAATTATCACGCCTCGTTTGTCACCGAGTTTTATTTTCAAAGCAAGCGATTCCTCATAATATTTTTTTGCAGTTGCGGGCTGCTTCAAAAAAAGAAAATCATTGCCCAAACTATGCAGACAAAAGGATTGACCTCGCGGTATATTCAAACTTTCAAATAATCGTAGGCTGTTGATATGCGCATCGGCAGCCTTCTGGTAATCGCCCATGCTGAGATACAGGTTACCTAAATTCAGAAACTGCCCAGCCCGGTTTTCATCAACCTTTGTGTAGATAGTAAGATTTTCCTGCATGTAGGGTAGCGCCTTTTTGTATTCGCCCATGTTTTTATAAAATAGGCTAGCCGATTGATTGAAGTTAAACCTCATTTTCACATTGGCCGGATGTTTTTGGACAAGGCTTTCTGAAAGTTGTAAATAGTATATTGAACTATCGGGTAATCCCGCTTCACGATAGATAGTTGTTAAGTAGTTATAACAACCGCTAAGCCAGCGATCCTGGTTAGTTGCTTTTGCCAATGCTGCGGTTTGAAACGCGTACTCTTTGGCTTTTCGTAAATCTAACCGCAGGTACTCATTGGTAATTCCATTTAAAGCTGTTAACTCGATCGTATCGTGTTTTTGAAGTGCAACTATTCGTTGCAGGCTATCTATGATGCGATTCTGCGCGGAAAGCGAAAAGACCGTGCTAAGTAATACTAATCCGACAGCAACCCTTTTCATTACACAGTTTCCTAAGTTAAGCAGATTTTACAAAGATATTTTAACGGAATTCACCCGCCACGTCTGATCATCAAATTTACGAGGAAAGGGTAAAAACATCACTTTATCCAGAAAAGGTAATACTTGCTGCACGGTATTAAATCCACCCACAACATTTTTTTTCAGCTAAGGAAACCAGATGCAGTTGGAGCACTATCCAAATGCCGCACTTAAATATAAGAATGAGTTATCGTTTCAGGTTTAAAAAGCCGGTAACGGGTTTGCTGTCGCTCTTAAATTCAATTCTA
>DPSB01000103.1 GCA_003537495.1 Cytophagales bacterium
TTTAGCCCCTCGCTCGGGTTTCGAGAGTACATTGCAAAATAGATGTCTTCTGTAATAAATCAGGCAGTTGGCGAGTTTAATCGCCAACTGTTTTTTTTAAAAAATTATAATATCTTCCATAAGGTATAAATTAGCAATGTCCATTAGCCAATGGGTGGAACAAACCCATGGATTCTAAACTGTTAGGCGATTATTTGCCCGAGTAATTAGTAAGAACTAAACAAAATTTGTATGAAATACACAGCATTCATTTTTTTGTTGATTACCTTTTCTTGTAAAACGAAACCCCATCAGGATTTTGTAATTGTAACCACAGGTGATGAAGAGTGGACACATTATGAAGGGCAGTGGTTAGCCCCGAATGGTGAGGTTCGACTGCAATTGGCATTAAAAGCCGGAGCACAGAATGCAAATGCTATTTACGAAATACACGAAAGTTTTATTTCAGATAGTGGCGCAAGCAGTACATCTTCGGGTTCTACTTATTCAACCTATTTTGATGGCCGTTCTGATAAGTCAATGGGAATAGTGCTGCATGACTTAAGTCCGTTTAATTATGGTTCTTTTTTTCGTTATAGAAAGAGTCCGGAGCTTCCTGAAGAAATGTTTTTCATTACGCGCGGTCAAAACGAATTGCTCCCTTGCGATCCCGACTTTAAACCGTTAACTACCGATAAGCGTTATACGCTGCACCGCAGGTCTGAACTTTTTACTGTTGAAGGGTACGTCACGTTTGATGATGATTCAGTGGATTTTTACGAAAGAAATACATTTAAACGCTATAATGTTGCCGATCTGGCAGAGTTTAGTAAAGTAGAAGCTGGTTATAAAAAATGGGCCACGACTAAACATGAGGGCGTTTATGTAAAAGCATTGGCCTATACCGTAGTTGATTCAACAGCAAGGAGAAACAGTGCTTTGGTTTTTAAAAGATTATTGATGCTGGGTGCTGAAACAGAGGAAGGTTTAGAAGCCGTTTCTCAATTGGAGATAGTAAACCGGAATAACGTATCGGTAAAGAAGTGAAGTCAGGTCGCCTTCAATTTATCCGTATAGAAGTTGACGTACTGATCTAATTGCTTCCGTTTATACTGCATAATAAATCGGGGGTGTGGCAATGGAATAACTTCCCTAAAGAATTTTTCTTCTGTATTCCAGGCGGTGAGAAATTTGTAATTATCACCTTCGCCCAGGCAATACGCTAGCTGTGTATTCAAGCCCCAATCTAATTGGGTACGCATACAACTTTGCATAAACGGCTTTAATCTTTTTTGCAGAGCGGGTAAATCGTAATAATTCAGGTTTTTATTTTCTTTTGTGAAGCCTAAAGGCGATACCGATGTAAAATAAAACTTACTGTAAAATTTTTCGGGGCCACCAAAAGCAGCAATTATTTTATAAATAAATTCTGAAGAGAGCTCTGGCTTTTTTTGCAATGTATTTTCAATGCTGCAAACTTGTTGTAGCCGAATCGGATCCGTAAATGGAATTCCCGTAAGGCCACCACCAAAGCGACCGGGGTTGATACCAATAATTAACGTGCGGGTATGAGTATCATCATAATAACGATTATAATACTTCGCACACAACTCAAATGCTTCCGGTTGTTGATAGGGATTTAGCACCTCAACACCTCGCGGAATCGGAGCCTCAATTTTTAAGTTTTGTAAAAAGTGCAGGATGTTGTCGGCCAGCGTCATAGTTTAAACATACATCATCAAGGTAATCTCTCCAACTCTGTAAAACAGTTTTTATGATTCTGCTTATTTGTTTACTTTCCAGTATAAATACTGAGTTATGAAACTTCTGTTTACATTTTGTCTGACCATCATGGGCTATGTTGTACAGGCACAGACCTACGACCTCATGATATTAAATGGTAAAGTAGTAGATGGCAGTGGCAACCCGTGGTATTATGCCGATGTAGCCATTCAGAATGGAAAAGTAGTTCGTGTTGGGAATCTAAAGGATGCAACTTCAAAAAAGGTAATCGATGCAACAGGTTTAATTGTGGCGCCCGGCTTTATTGATGTGCACGCCCATATTGAAGGTGGTGAAATGACAACACCCACTGCCGATAATTTTATTCACGATGGTGTTACCTCGGTTGTAACCGGAAACTGTGGTGGTTCTAATCTTAACATCAGCGATTATTTTAAACGAATTGATTCTGTAAAAACTTCTATCAATATCGCCACGCTTATTGGCCATAACACCGTGCGCAGGGCTGCGATGGGCGATGTGCAACGCGATCCTACCAGTGAAGAATTAAAAAAGATGGAAGCGCTGGTATCAGATGCCATGAAAGCAGGTGCAGTTGGGTTATCCACCGGGTTGATTTACATACCGGGTACGTATTCGAAAACAGAAGAAGTAGTAGCGCTTGCGCGTATTGCTGCACAACAAGGTGGTGTTTATGCTTCGCACATTCGCGATGAAGGCGATAAAGTGACCGATGCCGTGAATGAAGCCATCAACATTGGTCGACTTGCAAAAATTCCGGTCGAGATTTCGCATTTTAAAGTTACGTACAAACCCAATTGGGGTCGCTCGGTTGAAACCATAAAACTGGTTGAAGATGCCCGCAAAGAAGGTTTAGATGTAACCATCGATCAGTATCCTTATGTGGCCAGTAGTACTACATTAGATACCACTGTGCCCTCGTGGGTGTTTGCCGGTGGTCGCGATTCAATGAAGCTGCGGATAGACGATCCGGCTACACGCATCAAAATCAAAACTGAAATGGTGGCTACTTTAAAGAAAAAGCAACTGAAAAGTTATAGCTATGCACAGGTGGCGCGCTATGCTCCTGATACTACATTCAATGGAAAGAATATCAGCGAGATTAATTTGATAAAAGGTCGCAAAGCTAAACCGATGGAAGAAGCAGAAACTATTCTGGAAATGATTGGAGCGGTTAACCGCACACAAATGGTTTACTTTAGCATGAATGAAGATGATCTGAAACGCATTATGCAATATCCGTTTAACATGATTGCTTCCGATGCCGGCATTGCGCGCTATGGCTCGGGTATGCCGCACCCGCGTGCGTATGGAACCAATGCTCGCGTATTAGGTAAATATGTACGCGAACAAAATGTGATCCGGTTGGAAGAAGCCATTAGAAGAATGACGTCTTTGCCCGCTCAGAAATTTAATCTGCGCGATCGCGGATTGCTGCGCGAAGGTATGGCTGCCGATATCGTGGTGTTTGACGAAAGTGCCGTTGGTGATGCAGCTACGTTTGTTAATCCCCATGCTTACTCAGCAGGTTTCAGGTTTGTGCTGGTGAATGGTGAAGTGGTAGTAGATGCCGGTAAGCATACTGGCATTCGCAGTGGGCAGGTATTAAAACGGCAATGAATTAGTTTCTGGGAAACCGGATTCGGAAAGTGGTACCCTTATCGGGGCTGCTTTCAATTTCGATACTTCCACTAAGTGCATCCACTTGCGCCTTTACTAAGTATAATCCAAGCCCACGACCTTCCACATGGGTGTGAAAGCGTTGGTACAAACCATAAAGTTTATCGCGTACCAACGATAAATCAATCCCCAAACCGTTATCACTTACGTGAATTGCAATCTGATTCTCGCTGGAGAAAGTTTTGATGGTAACTACCGGCTTTCTATTGGGTGAACGAAACTTAATGGCATTGGCAATCAGGTTGTATAAAATACTTTCGATATACGTGGGAATAGTGGAGATCGAATCA
>DPSB01000102.1:0-3239 GCA_003537495.1 Cytophagales bacterium
CCGGTTTTCAAGACCGGTGCAATAAACCGCTCTACCACTCCTCTGTAGGGCTTGTTTTGCTTTAAGGACTGCAAAAGTAAACGGAAATTTGATTTCTGCAAAAACCTATTGATCGCTAAAGTCAGGGAAAGTCTTCTTTAGCTCTTTACTATCGTAATTGATAATACCAGGCTTGCTGGCATCCAACTCCAGCACCACCAATTTCTGGTTATTCAAAATAGGCAGTAGTTTATCCCGGTCTGGATCAAAATCCTTACTTCTGCGGGCACTCTTTAATGCATATTTACGCGCAAAATTGTCGGCCTCCAGTTGCAGCTGATTTCTGATTTCAACATTAATCTTCAACTTCTCAATAATATCCGATTTCGATTTACCAATTACCTCGGTAGCTTCCAGCGTGCCGAGGGTAAGCACCGATGTACCACCAATTGCCGATACTGCCTTGT
The DNA here is from genome assembly GCA_003537495.1 of Cytophagales bacterium. GTDB lineage: Bacteria > Bacteroidota > Bacteroidia > Cytophagales > Cyclobacteriaceae > ELB16-189. Next base: position 447 of record DPSB01000102.1, read on the forward strand.
ACGATTGCGGATCGTTAGGCATGGCAACCGGAGCTAACCCCGTAGTGGCACCCAGCGATGCATTTAAGATTGACCGGTGTTTCTTACCCTTTTTGGCCTGCTTGTAAGCCTTATTCAGCTTTTCATGGTTTTCATCCAACTGATCGATTAACGTTTTGGATTGACTTAATGAACTCCGATACTTGGTGTACAGAAATTTATCTTTTTCCTCCAGATTCTCGGTATCAACCACTTTTACCTTCACTGTTTTTTGAGCGCGATTATTCGATTTATCAATAGCGAAAAAGAGTAACTCAACTGTTTTATTCTTTTCAGATTCGTCAACAAAATAATAACCGGGCGACCAGGTGAATTCGGCCTGCACCGTGGTGTTTTGTATAAAGGCCTGATTGCTGATGCGTGGGTCGCTGCTGATAAAACCTACACTGTTAATATTATCATCACCATTCGGATCCGATACATAAATTTTGAAATGAATTCGTTCATCTTCTTTAATACTCACAATCGAATCGCCCGGTACTAACAGTATTTCGGGTGGCAGATCTAATTGTGTTTGCGCAATTTTTATTCTACCCCGCGTTTCAGCTTTTTCGGGTTGATCCTGAACTACAAATTCGATTACAACAGGCACCGTTTTTAAAGCGTTAAACTGATTGCGTGAGGGCGACCAGCTGAGCAAACCTTGCGAACTGAACGTTGCGCCTTCTGGTATCTGCGATTGTATCGACTTAAATACTAATGGGTCGCCATCAGGATCGCTTACGTATTGATCGGGCACTTGATAATTGTTTGCCGAAGATTGCTTCACATAAAAGATGGGCAAATCTTCAATTACGGGTGGGCGGTTTTGATGATATACTGTAAAGGCAAGTTGTTTGTGTGCGCGCTTGCCATCTTTCCATTCGGCTTGTACAATTACCGTTACTTCTTTCTTTTTCTCTAACCGATCAACCAGATCAAAGCCCGGCTTCCAGTAAAAGTTTCCGAGCGTATCTAATTGCATACCGTAGCCATTGCCACCTTCCAGCGAATATTTTGGTTTTACAGCTTCCGGGGTTTCCATTTTAAAAGCAAGTTCTGCGCCCTCAAATAAAGAATGCCACCCGGTTGAGTCGGATACGGAAATATGTTGCCCATAACCGCCAATAGAAATCAGAAGTAAAAAAGTAGCTAACGCCCAAATCTTCATTTCAGCAAAGGTTTATTTAGATTTAGAGGCACAAAGTTAACCCTTTAAATGGGCGGGGCCATAGCCATTGGTGGATTTTAGCCTCGCATAAGCGAATGGAAAAGAAGAAAAAAGAACCGTCATTCTTTGAAGATGTATGGGCCATCGTCATGCTGGTTCCGAAAGGGCGCGTTACCAGTTATGGCGCCATTGCCCGCTACCTGGGCACGGGCATGAGTGCCCGAATGGTGGGCTGGGCTATGAATGCGGCCCACACCAATAAAAAAATTCCGGCACACCGGGTAGTTAATCGCAACGGTTTGTTAACGGGTAAACATCATTTCGAAACACCATCAACCATGAAAACCCGACTGGAGAAAGAGGGCATCAAAGTAAAGAAAGACCAGGTTCAGGATTTTGAAAAGCGATTCTGGGATCCTGCCACAGAACTATTGTAAGACGTGTAATCCCAACATGGGAAGTTTCTACACATCGACATTTCTAAATTTTATCATTTAAGCTGTTTTCAGTAAAGGCAGGGTTTTGGCAAATGAGATCATCATTCGACTAAAACACCTGATGAATATGAAAGCCTTAATAAAAATTTCCGTCCTGTTAGTGCTTATCGCAATAATTACTCCGGCACATAGCCAAGGGCCGGTTCATGTAATGCGCACCCGTAATCAATATCAATTTGTATTTAAAGTGCAAAAGGAAATGTTGGGTGCACATGTGGGCATTCAATCAGAAGCTGGCAACCAGATAAATTCACAACGGTTGATGAAACGTAAAATGATTATTGATTTTACCGATCTGCCAGTAGGACATTATACCGTAGTGGTTGAGAAAGATGGCAAGACAGAAAGTTTTGAGTATGTAAGAAACTGGCGATAGTCTAAATCGTTGGTACTTTAATCGTGCAGCGTTACGCCTTGGCGTAACGCTGTTATTTTTTAGATACCAGCCACAGTCCACCAAAAGTTATCAACCCATTTACCAACAATACTTCAATTCCTATTTTATACCCATTAAACCAAACAGGTGCATTGCTACTGATGATATAACTGATAACAGGCGAGAGCACACAAACTACAGTAACGGCCAAACCTTTTAGTTTGCGATTGGTAAACAATCCAAACGAAAACAATCCTAACAACGGCCCATATGTATAACCCGCTACGCTTAACACGGCATCAATTACCGACTTTTCATTAACCTCTTTAAAGATGATGATGATAAGCAGAAACAATAAAGAGAAAGCAAGGTGTACAATAAACTTTTGCTTCTTTTTTACAGATTCAGGTTTGTCTTTAAAATTCAGAAAGTCGATACAGAATGAAGTAGTGAGACCAGCCAGCGCAGAATCGGCACTGGCATAAGAAGAGGCTGTAATACCCAACAGAAAAAATATTCCAACCACAGGGCCTAACTCGGTAAATGCAAGGCGAGGAAAAATCTCATCGGGCTTTGCCGGAATGGGCAGATTAAACTGCTCGCTAAATACAAGTAACAAGCCACCCAGCACCAGAAAAAGTAAGGTTACAAAAACAATGGTAAGGCTAAACCAGAACATATTTTTTTGTGCATCGCCCAATGTTTTGCAAGTAAGATTTTTCTGCATGATG
>DPSB01000102.1:3509-3706 GCA_003537495.1 Cytophagales bacterium
ACATATTCTTTTGGGCATCGCCTAATGTTTTGCAGGTTAGATTTTTCTGCATGATTTCCTGATCGAGCCCCGTCATCGCGATAGCAATAAAAGCTCCACCCAAAAATTGTTTGGGAAAAAATAAGGTGGAGTTTACATCATCAAAGTGAAACACGCGGGCATACCCGGCCGCCCCAATGCGTTCAAAAATTTCAATA
>DPSB01000096.1:0-2389 GCA_003537495.1 Cytophagales bacterium
CATGCTATTCAGTGCCCTGAGTGTAACTACCAGACTTTTAAAGTGACCCGCGAGGAAATAGTAAGACAGCCTACTGAAACCGAAGAGGGTGAAATTATGAAGCACTATGTTTGTAGCTATTGCGGCTATAAAGCCCGCAAAACGGTAGCCTTGAAAGTGCAAGTGAAATTAGAACAATCGTCAGCAGCATCTGCTTAAGCTGACCTAAGGATAACGGAAAGCCCCGATTCTTTAATCGGGGCTTTTTATTTTAGCGCGGGTAACTTGATCTGGTCTGAGTAAAACTTCATGCGCGAGTGATTTGGATCCAGCAAAGTAATCTTATCAATTGAAGAAAACTTATGATTTACAAACACCTCTATATAATCCGACCCTAACAGGTATAGGTTGATTTTATATTTGTAATACCGGATGGCCATTACAAATGCAGCTTGCTCATAAAGCAAGGTTACTTTCTTTTCTAACGGAAGGTTCTTCAAACTGCTCCAACCAATCATGTGTTAAACTTATTCAAAAAAATGCGATGCATAAATGAGGTAAGCAAAAAGTAGGTGTAAATCATTTTTTTGAATTTTAAGCACCGTCCGTTAACTTTGCACTCCCCAAACCGGAAACGGTTAGGAAATGGTGGATGTAGTTCAGTTGGTTAGAATGCTAGATTGTGATTCTGGAGGTCGCGGGTTCGAGCCCCGTCATTCACCCCAAACCACGCGATTCGCGTGGTTTTTTATTTTCTATCAAACAGCAACCGCTCGCCTGCCTGCTGCTCGTTGAATTTCCCATCGGCATACGCCAAATGGCCCGAAACCCAGGTATTTGTTACCGATGATTGAAATGTATTTCCCTCAAATGGAGACCAGCCACACTTAGCCAGAACATTTGATTTCGATACAGTCCAGGGACTGGCCGGATCAACCAGTACCAGATCGGCATAATAACCTTCGCGGATAAAACCACGCTCGCGAATCTGAAACAGAATAGCTGGGTTATGCGCCATCTTCTGTACAATTTTTTCAAGACTGATTTTTTTCTGATGATAAAATTCCAGCATCGCCACCACGCTGTGTTGAATCAATGGCCCACCTGATGGTGCCTGAAAATAGCCTTTACTTTTTTCTTCGGTGGTGTGTGGTGCATGGTCAGTAGCAATTACATCAATGCGATCATCTAAAACGGCCTTTAATATTTCTTCTTGATCGGCTTTTGTTTTAATAGCCGGATTCCATTTAATCAACATGCCTAACCTGTCGTAGTCCGCATCATTAAACCAAAGATGATGAATGCAGGCCTCGGCTGTGATCTTCTTTTTTTCTAACGGAATACTATTATCAAACTGGTGGGTTTCTTTTGCAGTAGAAATATGCAGAATGTGTAAGCGAGTGCCATATTTCTTTGCCAACTCAATGGCAAAGGAAGAAGATTTAAAACAAGCAGCTTCACTGCGAATAAGCGGATGATAATTAACCGGCATTCCTTCACCATATTTTGCTTTATAGTCGGCAGTGTTTTGCAGAATGGTAGCTTCATCTTCGCAATGTGTAGCAATAAGCGAGGGGAACTTTGAGAACAGTTGTTCCAAAACAACCGGATTATCTACCAATAAATTACCCGTGGAGGAGCCCATGAAGATTTTTAATCCACACACTTTCGTGATATCGGTTTTTAAAACTTCCTGCAGGTTATCGTTGCCTGCACCCATAAAGAAAGAATAGTTAGCCAACGAAGTGCGGCCCGCTATCTGGTATTTATCTTCGAGTAAAGCTTGTGTAAACACAGGCGGTACAGTGTTAGGCATTTCCATAAAACTGGTAACACCTCCCGCTACAGCGGCTTTTGCTTCAGTATAAATGGTTGCTTTGTGCGTAAGGCCTGGTTCGCGAAAATGCACCTGATCGTCAATAGCCCCAGGCAACAATAACTTACCCTTAGCATCAATTACCTGCGCCTGGTTGGTTGCAATAGATCCGGCAATTTTTTCGATGCGCTGACCTTTAATCAACACATCACCCTCTGTGGTCTTGCCTTCGTTTACAATCTTTGCATTCGTGATTAGCGTAGAGTTCATTACCTTGTAAAGTTGTGTAAAGATAACCGTTAATGAGTAGCGCTGCCGATTGGAATGAGTTTAAATTGAACAAACAATTGCTGGATGCAGTTGCGGATGCCGGCTATTCCATGCCAACCGAGATTCAACAAAAATGTATTCCGTTAATTGCGGGCGGACAACAGGTAATTGGTATTGCCCAAANNCTGGTTCGCGAAAATGCACCTGGTCGTCAATGGCTCCGGGTAAAAGTAATTTACCCTTTGCATCAATTACAGTGGCATGGCTGGCAGAGATGGAATTGGCAATCTTTTCGATGTGTTGACCACTTATCAAAACATCACC
>DPSB01000096.1:2660-2794 GCA_003537495.1 Cytophagales bacterium
TTGGTATTGCCCAAACCGGAACTGGAAAAACGGCTGCCTACATGTTGCCCGTGTTGCTCAAACTGCGGTATGCTCAAGGCAACGATGTGCGCGCATTAATTTTGGTGCCCACTAAAGAATTGGTAATTCAAGTA
>DPSB01000611.1 GCA_003537495.1 Cytophagales bacterium
GGAGTTATCGCGGGCATAAAATCCGGTTCCATCTGGAGTAAAGTGAATGTTTTCAATATTCGATTTGAAGCCGGGTATTTTTTTAGCAGGAGCGGACGAGTTGCGCAAGTCGTACAATTCAGCATAGTTCGCATCGCGATTAGCAGGATAAAGTCCACCCGCTGCCAACCAGTTCCCATCCGGGCTTGTATCAATCGAAAAGAAAAGATACTCACCCTGTTTATCTACCAGTTTTTCTGCTACCCATTGTCCACCGGCATAATTCCAACGGATAAGTTTACCATCGCTACCACCGGAGTAGATATGATTGCCCTTGCCATGGGTTTCAAGTGCACGCGCAGCACCATTGGTATGAGCCTCTAAACTTTTAGTGAGCGGATCGCCCCAGTTTTTCAGGGCAGTGTACAAACCACCATACACATCACTATTAAATTCATACCCACCGTATTTTTTGTTGAACTTATACGCTTGCTGGGCTACAAGGCCTTCCAGGTTCAGGTCGTTACCTAACTCCTTTGATTTAATGGCCATTGCTTTTGCAAGCGCGAGGTAGCGCTCGCGTTCGGCTTTTGCAGCGTTTTCGTTAGCAAGTTTTTCATTAACTTTTGCTTCACCCTCTGCTTTACGGGCAGCAATGGCATTTTCTTCGGCAAATCCTTTTTGACGCAATGCCTCCTCCTCTTGCTCTTTTGCCCTACGCTCATTTTCCTCTGCTTTCTTGCGTTGTTCCGCTTCAGCTAACTGCGCATCTTCTGCAATTTTTCTTGCAGCATCGGCTTTATCTCTTTCTACTTCGGCAATTTTTTGAGCTTCAACAGCTTTCGCTTCGTTCTCCAATGCTCTTGCTTCGTTTAGCTTTGCCAAATCAGCTTGCCGTTTAGCCTCCGCCTGCTGCATAAACGCATACACAAACGCGATGAGTGCTATACCAGCCAACGTACCAAACACAATCGCGGTAACGCGCGCGCGTTGCAACTTGCGTTTGGCTTCCAGTTCTTTAATCCGTTGCTCCGTATCAAATTCTTTCTTGGAGTATTCCAGAAAGATCATGGTACGTTCAAAGGCCGGATGATACCGTTGCCCCCAAACTAAAGTGGGCTTGTGCTTCGCTTGCCAGTTAAGGGCAAGTTGTAAATCGGGCGGGCGCCATAAACCGGCTTTGCCTACCTGGTATTGGCCCGCAGCTTCGGCAAGTCGTAAATACATTTGCACGGCTTCACTCTCGTCATCCACCCAGTTTTTCAAACGCACCCAAATACGCATCAAACTTTCGTGCGAGATGTCGATCATCGACTTGGAACCTAACTCAATACCATAAGCCGGTGTTAACAACGAGCGACCAGGCTCACGGAATTTTTCCAGTACAGCGACAACATCTGCTTCCGATACATCGGCAATGGATGCAATTTCGTTTAACCGTGTTGGCCTGCGAATGCCAAAGTTCTCACCTCGTTTTTCGGTAATAGCTTTGAATAAAATTTCACAGATGCGTTGTTGTTCTTCATCCAGTTCGTCATACGCTTCGTTGGCGTGCATCGAAAGCGCTTCGGACATGGTGCCGATAGCTTCGTAATGTTTCAGATCAACCGGCTCATCTTCATAATCCCGGTATTTGGCCCAATAACTCCACGTACGCATTAATGCGTGTTGCAGAATAGGCAACTGATCGGGGTTATCGCCCAGATCATTTAAAAGTTGTTGCGTTAAACGCGGGGTTATTTTTGCGTTGCCCACTGCCACCGGGCCTTCAATCGCCCTGCGTTTCTGATCGCGCGTCATTTGCGGAATCAGGTAGTGACTATCGTTAATCTTGCGGGTTAGTTCCGGAAATTGCGCACACTCGCCAATAAAATCCGAGCGCATGGTAATGGCTACGTAGATGGGCGAGTCTTCATAGTTCACTGCTTCCATCAACAGGTTAATGAAGGCCAGCGATTCATTTACGGAATTAGGATCGGTGCCGTCTTTAAAGCGGAAGAGTTCTTCAAACTGATCGACCAGAATTAAATAGTTGATGTCTTCTTTTCTGCGTGATTGCTGAATGGCTTCCACTAATCCAAGCGAACTACTTCTTAATAAAGTAGAAACAATGGTACGCTTGATTTTTTTATCTTCAACATCGGCCGCGTTGTAATCCTTTACGGTTTTTAAAAGAGACTCCGCCAGGTTATCAATCGGGCCGGCACCGGGGCGTGTAACCACTACTTCCCAGTTCGGGCTGGCATCGGTTAAGAAGCCTCCATAAAGAATTGGAAGTACACCACAATAAATAAAAGATGACTTACCACTTCCGGAAGGACCGATAACACCTACAAACCGGCTCTTGGAAAGTTTGAGCAGCACTTCATCACTCTGGCCTTCGCGACCAAAGAATAAATGGCTCTCTTCTATTTTGAAGGGCCGCAAACCGGGGAAGGGGTTAGCCGTTCCTACCAGTGTGCCATGTTCATCTACCATCTGGCTCATAACTTATGAGTTTATGTCTTGTAAAAAAGTCTTTAGATTTTCGAGTGAGCGATTGGTATCGCCCGCTATTAAAGTAAGGTTCTGATTTTTGAAACCATCTAACGTGTTGTTGTCGGCAGCAACTATTGCCTTTCCCTGAATTGGTTTTTTTCTTCCAAAGCCAGGCGCCTTCAACAAGTCGAGCACTTTCATGCGCACCCACTGATCGTTTACTTTTCCTTTAAAGATGATGGCGCCATCGAAGTTGCGCAGGTTTTCAATGTGTTGCTTGCGTACTTCCAACAACTCACCTTCAAAGGCAGGCATCAAAACTTTGAAACCAGATTTTTCAATGGCTTCGCGGAAGGGGCGAACTTCGGTATCATCAATTTTATCGTGCACCAGGTAAATGGATTTACCGCCAGATTCGTCAACGTTCTTACGCTCCTGCGATTCGAGCAACTCTTCGCGCATGATGTTTTTGAAATCTTCCAACGGGTTTTGTAAAATTTCAGCACCTTCCTGCGCTTCCGTATCGCGCTTAAGCGTATCGATAAAAGAACGTTGTTTATCGCTGGCATTTTTTAAGTTTTGAGAGATCCAGATCAACCGCGAGAATTCCTGTTTGTTTTGTTTTTTCTCCAGCGCTATCTCTGCTGCAATCTGATTTTGAACATCCACAATAGAGCGATCGCCACCTTCAGGTATCTCGCCATAGGCACTACCTACCAAGTGAACTGACAGTGAACATTCTTCCAGGTCTTTACGCACCGTGCGCATTACTTCACCTGCGTGCGTGGGGAGTGTATTTTTTGGAAGCACAATATAGCCGTGGCGTTGAAGTTCGCGCTTAATAATGTTCCGTTGTACGGATAAATCGTGACCGGTCTCGGCAAGATAAATGGATTTACGTTTATAGATGTTCTTTACGGATGATTTGGCATCACCTTCATTCAAAATCATTAATGCCTCGTGAATATCGTAGGCGAGATCGACCAACTTCATCCAATATTGTTTCTCTGCTTCCTGACTAAAGAAATCGGAATACTCCTTTTGCAAACCGGTTTCTGTATCGAGTTGATACATTTCGTAGCCAATCAAATCGCGCAGGCGTGGTGGTTGTTCGGGTATTGAAAGCGGGGCCTTCATTACTTTATATACGCGATTGATTTTGGAGGAAGCTGAATTTTTATAAAACGTTTCGAGATTATTGAGGCAACGACCGGAAAGTGTATACTCTTTGGTGAGTATAGGAACCAGTATAGCAGCATTGTTTAAGGCCGGTGCAGTAGCTGAATCAAATTCAGATTTTAGAACAATGTTAGGTTTTGAACCCTGCACTTGCATAAGCATGAGTTCCAAAAACTTTTTGAACTGCGTAACCCAACCCGTTTCACTTTTCTGGGCCGTCTCGTTGTCCTTCTCTGCAAATGTGATCAGTACATCAATTTCAAAAGCCATAGTTTAAAAAATTTAGTTAGCAGGTTGTTTTTCGTGTTCTGTAATGTTGTGTATCAGGCCCTGGGCCAGTTCGTGATGATTAGGCTCTACAAGCCTTTTCGAAAAATGATATTTGGTGGTTATGGGTTGGTTTTTGGTTGTTTTGGGGCTTGGGTTTAGCACTCATTTTGACCAATGCGCTTGATTTACCAGACATTGTTTGGACAAACGGAAATTTTATTTTATATCGTTCACGCCTCGGTCCGGCTTGGGCAATTTTAGGTTGGTTGATTCTTATCATTGCGATGATTTTGAATTTAGCCAATGCAAATCGGCAAACACGTCAGCCATTATTACGTAACCGCTTAAATTATTGGCTTACCCCGATTGTATTTACTTTAATTGGTGATGTTTTATTATTTTCTGGTGTATACATCCTTTCGCAACCGTTTCGCTGGTTAACTGCTATTAGCATGGCGTATGTGGTCGGCACACATTATGTTCCAGACTTAAAAAATATTTTGCGCCAAGCACTCATTTATATTCTTAGCACGGTTGCAATTATCGGTTTTTATGTGGGTGTTTTTCTATTCATCCAAGCCGTGTTTGGTAGAACACCAAATTACAATCCCGTTTTAGCAGGCGCGCTGATTGTCTTACTCATCGTGATGATTTTTATACCATTCACAAATTTTGTTTCAAAAACAGTCACGAAATGGATGAAAGGCGACCAATATGATGCTAGCGTCACCATTCATGAATATAGTCAGAACATTAGCAATATTTTGGATATGGATAGACTCGCTAGTATTGCCGTCGGCATTATGCTCGAAGCCATGCAACTTGAACGCGGCTTTTTATTTTTGGTGGATACTGAACGTCAAGCCGATGGAAAACGTGTATATAAAATCCGCTCAGCCCGAAGCCCAGAAGAAAGACAAATCGTAGCCGTTGAATTACAAGAAGATGGAATTATCGCTTCTTATTTAACGCGTGAAGCAAAACCGCTTCTACAATATGACCTCGACCTGTTACCCGCTTTTCGAAATGCATCTGTCGTCGAGCGGAACTGGTTCGCCAAATTACATACAGAAGTTTATGTTCCTATCTTCGCAAAAAAACAGTGGATTGGTTTGTTAGCCTTCGGTGCAAAATTAAGTGGCAATCGTTTTACAACCGCAGACTTAAACGTACTAAGCGCACATGCCAACCAAACAGCCGTTGCGCTTGAAAATGCTCGTTTAGTAGATAACTTAATGAGTCTGAACCAAGAATTACGCAGTGCCAGACGCGCCCTAGAAAGAAATAATCAAGAACTCCAACGCATTGACCAAGCAAAATCTGACTTTATCAGCATTGCATCACATGAATTACGCACACCATTGACTGTGATGAAAGGCTACACAGACGTGATGATGGAAGACAATCGCTTAGATGAAAGTCTAAAAACTATGGTCAAGAAAATGAACGAAGGCACCATGCGTTTGCATGAAATTATGGACTCAATGTTTGATGTAGCCCAAATTGATTCGCGTTCTCTCAAACCGCATTTACAGCCTGTGGATTTGGGTAGATTAATCCACGATGTGTGCGTGGAGCAATCGAAGACTGCCAATGAACGAGAACAAAAAATTACCATAGCATTGCCTCCCCTTCCGCAAGTGAAAGCAGACCAAAACTTATTAAAGAAGATGTTCCATCACTTAATTCGAAATGCAATTAAGTTCACACCCAATGGCGGAAAAATTACAGTGATTGGAAATCAAATTCCACCAGTTATCAATTTACCAAATGGTGGCGTAGAAATTACAATCATTGATACAGGCGTAGGCGTTGACCCGAATTTACGCGAAATTATTTTTACAAAGTTTTATCAACCCGGAGAGTTAGGAAAACATTCGACTAGCAAATCACGTTTCAAAGGTGGCGGGGCTGGCTTAGGACTAGCATTATCCAAAGGGATTATAGAAGCACATGGCGGAAAAATTTGGGTCGAAAGCCCCGGCTATGATGAAGTTAACTTCCCCGGTAGTCAATTTCATATCATTTTGCCATTAGAGAAATTAGAAAATGGTCAATCGCATAAAGTAAGCGAAGCCGTGAAATACGGAATCAAAAATGAAAACGAAGTGCGGACGTAACGTCCACACTTTTTATATCTGCTTTTTATAGACGCGATTATTTTTATATTCCACCCCGTTCAAGTTTTTCAAATCAGCGCGCATTTGTGCGGTGGTTTCAGCAACTTGAGTCATTTCAACATGCGAGAACTGACTAAACTCCAATAATGTTTTTCCCATTGCATAATATAGCAAAGCATTTCCGCCATGCCCCTGATGTTCGGGCAAAATCCCCATACCATTCACAGAGACTGTGTTAGTGCGGCGAATTTCGAGGAGAATATCAAACAGACCGAAGGGAAACAACTTTCCCCGTGCGCGTTGAAGCGCGGCACTCACATCATGAAATGCAAATAAAAATCCAACCACATCTTCACCATGTGTAATAATTTTTATCAAACGATAATCAGCAATGGTCATAATATTTTCAACCACAAAATCAATCTCGCGTTGCGTGAGCGGATAATATTCCCAATTATTTACAAAGGCATTGTTATATGCCATGCCGATTCGGTCTGCCCATTTCAATAATTCTTTTTTGCTTTTGAATGTTTTGATTTCAAGATTGCCACGTTGCATCACACGCTCTGCAATTTTTTCGACACGCT